>NZ_LWGG01000491.1:0-313 GCF_001635365.1 Oleiphilus sp. HI0128
ACTACATGATATTGGGAAGATCGCTATCCCTGATCATATCCTTAACAAGCCTGGTAAGCTAACACCTCAAGAGTGGGAGGTTATGCAGTCTCATGCCCAGATCGGTTACGATATACTTTCGACGTCTGACTTAGAGGTCTTGCGAGCGGGCGCGCTCATTGCAGGTGGGCATCACGAGAACTGGGACGGTTCAGGCTATCCAAACGGTATTGCGGGTGAAGATATTCATATCTTTGCGCGAATTGCTTCGGTGGCAGATGTGTTCGATGCGCTGGTGAATCGTCGATGCTATAAACAAGCTAGGTCTATAGAC
>NZ_LWGG01000492.1:0-545 GCF_001635365.1 Oleiphilus sp. HI0128
ACACCGGTTAGTGCACTGCTACACGCTGTCGCTGTCGTAAAAGCGGGCGTGTTTAGTATCCTAAAAATAATTATTTATATCTTCGGGATCGACCAGCTTAAAGAGCTCGCAACCACAGATATTATGCTCTATATCGGCGCTGCCACGATACTGCTCTCGTCTTGCATTGCTATGACTAAGGACAACCTGAAAGCTAGACTGGCCTACTCTACAGTAAGTCAACTAAGCTACATTGTCGTGGGTGCTCTGCTTGCTTCATCTATCGCCCATGCCGGTGCTGCCTTACATATCGCCACACATGCTGTTGGTAAAATCACCCTCTTCTTCTGCGCCGGTGCAATTATGGTTGCCAGTCACAAAAAGAACATCAGCGACATGGTGGGACTTGGCCGGCAAATGCCACTCACCTTTGCTGCTTTTGCGATTGGTGCAATAAGTATAATTGGCCTTCCTCCTATGGCAGGAACCTGGAGCAAGTGGTATCTGACAATGGGCGCTCTTGAATCTGACAAGCTCATCATTGTCGCCGTGCTAATGATAAGTTC
>NZ_LWGG01000493.1:0-318 GCF_001635365.1 Oleiphilus sp. HI0128
ATACGGGGGCAGAGACTGTTGGTCTTCCTTTTCCGGGAACGTCTCCTGCCGGGCCTGATGAAGATACACCCTTTGGTGTGCTAATGGGGGAAACCATGGCGCAGGCCTATACCGAAAATTATGGTATTCGAAATCTAAGCCCTGATATTACTTATACTGATGAGTGGGTCGTTCCTGCCGATACAGACAATGATATTAGCTATGCTTATGAAGATTTAACGACACCAATGCCAATTAAGGAAACTTGTGAAGGGACTTGGGGACTAGGGTGTCGAATAGTGGTGAACTATGAAACACATATTCATTCTCTATGGTCGG
>NZ_LWGG01000494.1:0-513 GCF_001635365.1 Oleiphilus sp. HI0128
AGGCGAGCCACTCACTGACGGTGCCTGGGCAGTTCGTATTCAAATAAAACCCTTCGTTAGATGGATTTGGCTTGGCACTATTTTTATGGCGCTAGGTGGATTGTTTGCGATAAGTGATCGTCGTTATCGCTTAAAGTCAAAACTCGTAGACAATAAAAATGGAGGCCTGGTATGAACAAAAGAATCGTCCTTTTCACACCTCTCGTTCTTACTATTGCTCTTGGGCTCATACTATATACCGCTATCGGTAAGGATCCTACCAAACTAGAAACGGCACGGCTAAACGACCCAGTACCGAAGTTTCAGCTGAGTTCTTTGTCAGACCAAAATAAGCAGCTCAATAACTCAGTATTCAGCGGTGAGGTAATGCTCTTAAATGTCTGGGCAACCTGGTGCCCATCGTGTCGAGTTGAGCACCCCTATCTAAACACTCTGTCAGAGCAGGGCGTCAAAATCGCTGGATTAAATTACAAGGATGAGCGTGATGCTGCTCAGGTTTGGCTTGCAAAACTA
>NZ_LWGG01000495.1:0-627 GCF_001635365.1 Oleiphilus sp. HI0128
ATAACACCACCGATCGCACCAATGATCGTTGCTAGTAGTGGAGAAGGATCAGCAGGCTCTGCAGTGATCGCAACCAAACCTGCTAGTGCGCCGTTCAATGCCATTGTAAGGTCAGCCTTACCGAATAGAATACGTGCAACGATCAATGCAGCGATCAAACCACCTGCCGCAGCAGCGTTAGTGTTCAAGAATACGCTTGCTACTTCGTTAGCTACTTCGATACCACCCAGTTTAAGAGTAGAACCACCGTTGAAACCGAACCAGCCCATCCACAGGATGAATGTACCTAGCGTTGCTAGAGGAAGGTTCGCACCTGGGATAGCGTTAACCTGACCGTTAGCACCGTACTTGCCTTTACGAGCACCTAGCATGATAACACCAGCCAATGCTGCTGCAGCACCTGCCATGTGAACGATACCTGAACCAGCGTAATCGCTATAGCTACTGAGGTCGTACATACCGAACACAGAGTTACCACCCCAAGTCCAGCCACCTTCCATTGGGTAGATGAAACCCGTCATAACAACTGCGAATGCTAGGAAAGCCCAAAGCTTCATACGCTCAGCAACCGCACCCGATACGATAGACATTGCCGTTGCAACGAATACGACCTGGAAGAAGAAGTCA
>NZ_LWGG01000496.1:0-313 GCF_001635365.1 Oleiphilus sp. HI0128
TGCTAGGCAAACTATATGAGAAAACAAGTGTGATTATCACGACTAACTTAAGCTTTTCAGAGTGGAGCCAAGTCTTCGGTGACGCAAAGATGACAACCGCATTACTTGATCGACTAACGCATCACTGTCACATCATTGAAACAGGTAACGAAAGTTACCGCTACAAAGAATCTACTAATAAACGAATTTAAAACTGGAAATAAAAGAAAAGTTCAGGCCATAATCTGGCCTCTCAGGCGGGTCAAAATTAAGTGCAAAAGCAGGGTCAGTTTTACATGCAAATTAACAGGCGGGCTGCCGTATTGCCTTTATA
>NZ_LWGG01000497.1:0-585 GCF_001635365.1 Oleiphilus sp. HI0128
CCACCTATCGCCCATTGTGGCGTAGCCTGATATTTCACATGTAGCGAAGCAGAGGTATATGCAAAGTTTGCTAGGGTTTTTCCTTCATCCTCTTCGTTAATGGATTCCAATACTTCGGCATCCATCACAGCAATACCTGCAGACATACTGATTTTGTCAGTGATATTCCCCGTTAAGCCAAGTTCGATACCTTCTACTCGGTTCTTGCCTGTGTTCAGTGAGCCCAGCGTGCTATAGCTATCGCCAGAGGGGCTCTCCATCACATCATTTTTTGTGATGCGGAATAGCGCGGCTGTCGCAAGTAACTTGCCATCGTTTAATTGCCACTTCGTTCCAACCTCAATGCTTTGTGTTTTCTCCGGGTCACCTAATTGAGGGTCGCTGGCATCGACACAGATACCACCATAGCCACAGCTAGTGCCTACATCCGACTCACCACCATTCAAGTTGGTTGCAGTCGAGAAGCTGGCATAGACGTTTGCATTGTCCATAAACTGATAGCTGGCACCGATATGGCCGTTCCAATAGCCACCGTCGTCAGCAAATTCAGTCCACTCACTTTCTAAGGGGCCGCTTCGGCCATCC
>NZ_LWGG01000498.1:0-295 GCF_001635365.1 Oleiphilus sp. HI0128
ATGACGCTCGAATACGTGCATCACTCGTTACCTTTCCATCTTTAACTGGAACATTCAAATCTTCGCGAATCAAAACCCTCTTTCCTTTAAGGTCGAGATCCATCATTTTAAGAACAGACATATAATCTCCCATATAACATTGCGGCCCTGCAAAAAGTCACTTTGCAAGCCAATATCTAGCAACATCGAGCATACGGTTTGCGTATGCCCATTCATTATCAAACCAAGTCAAAACCTTGATCAAACGTCCGCCACTCACTCTTGTCTGACTACCATCAACAATTGTTGAGTGAGT
>NZ_LWGG01000499.1:0-9417 GCF_001635365.1 Oleiphilus sp. HI0128
AGAAAATATTGTTGTTGAGTCTGCTACGGTTCAAGATGTGATCTTGCCAATGGCTGTTTTGAGTGGAACCATTAGCGACAAAAACGGCTCACCAGTTGCCGCTACGCGCGTGACAATTAGCCATATCGCGTATCAGCAAAACGGAAACAGTGACACCGGTTTTTATTTGGAAAGTCAGGGCAAGTCGCCTGCGACCCATGCTTTGAGTGACGCTAACGGTGAGTTTGCATTAGCGCTGTTTACTAATCAAAGTACTGATATTAATTTTGTGCCGCCGCTAGGCAATCAGCTTGTTAGTAGCACCCTAATTAGTGATTATGTCATTACGCAGGATACAGCTGATTCTTTCGTTTTAGCGCAGCCTTTCACTTTATCTGGCTACCTGTTAGATGAGCAGGGCAACCCGATAGACCATACAATGATTACCGCACATAATCAGAGTAATCGTCAACTTGCTGACACACCCGTTCTCACCGACAGCGAAGGTTATTTCGAGTTTAAAGTTTCCTCTGGAAACTATCAGTTAAGGCCTTACTTACAGACCGAGAATCAAGTTGATGACGAGGGTGTTGTTACGGCTTACCCTGTACCCGATTATGCTGCAGTTTATTACGCTGCCAGAAATATTAGTGTTTTCGCTAATACCTCAGTTGATGTAACGATTCCAATGTCAGTATTAAGTGGAAAAGCACTCGATGCCAACGGCGTCGCTGTTCCGGGTGTTAAATTGCGAGTAGATCATGCATATACGCGTGATTCGATCAGCTACTACATGGAAAATACTGGTGATGGCATCAACAGTAATGCGATCAGTGACAGTAATGGTGAGTTTGCATTCGGCTTATTTACAAATCAAGAAACTGGCATATCAGTTAATCCTCCAGAAAGTTCAGGGTTCGCTATCACCAATGTTAGCCATACTATTACCCAGGAAACCAGTGAAGATATCTGGCTAATTCATAGTGATTTTGCAGTACCAACAATTATTGCTGGTCCTTATGTTAAGCATATCACCGACTCAAGCGCTGTTATCGAATGGACAAGTGATAAACCTGGCTCAAGCATTGTAGATTTATCAAACGGCTTACGTTATCAATCAGACACACTAAGCACTGAGCATAGCGTCGTCGTGACAGGGTTGGACCCCGAGACTCTCTATCAGGCAGATGTCCATTCATTAGATAAAGATGACCGCGCTTCTGAAACACTAAGTACCAGTTTTACAACGCTTGCTGTACCGGATTATCGGGCACCCTTGATACTAGAAGGCCCTTATGCATCAAATATAACGCATGAGCAATTTACCTTATCTTTGTGTGCAGATGAGCCGGTTAGAGGCTCGATATATGTTGATGATCAACACTTCACTCTTTCGGATTTAGCGATTTGCCATCAAATTCTTATCGAAAGTTTGAGTCCGAATACTGCGTACACAGTTATTGCTGAAGTAAGTGATGAGCAAGCTAACGGCCCTACAACAAGTCAGGCAATGACTGTCACCACCCTGCCCGCCCCCGACATCAGCGCTCCGAACATCTTACTGATGCCAATGGTTATTGATATTTCCGATACCAGTGCGACAGTTATCTGGACGACGGATGAAGCATCAACAAGTGGTGTATCTTATAACGATGGCAGCCAATACCATGTGGTAAGTGATCAACGTTTTGTCTTAGAGCACTCAATGCCTTTGGCAGATCTTTTACCTGAAACAGAATATACCTTAACGGTATCTTCCACAGACAGGCATGGAAACGGCCCGACTATCAGTACGCCGATAACCTTTACAACCCTGGCCTCACCAGACACCATGGCACCCATTATTATCGGCAGCCCATTAATACAGAATATTACACATCAAAGCGTCGTCATTCGCTGGAAAACTAGTGAGCCTGCAACGACTCGTCTAGTAATCGGTACTTCGATAGATGAGCTTGAGCAAATTGAAAGTAAAAACGGTTTAAGGGCTTCGCATACTTTGCCAGTGACCGGCTTACAGCCTGATACATTTTATTACTTCCAAGTTCAGACCGCTGATGCGCAAGGTAATCTTGCAATGAGTGAGGTTATGTCCTTCCGCAGTAAAGTTAGAGGCCATCAAGGCGATCCTCACTTTATGTCGGAAGTGGAGGTTCTCGAACTTAGCGGTGCCACGCTTAGTGTCTACTGGGAAACCGATGTAAACGCTGATGCGCGATTGGTATGTACAAGCGCCGCCGCGACGCTTGAAGTGCACGTATCTAAACCAACTAAGAAACACACGCTTACTTTGACCACTTTAGTGGAAGGTAATAGCTATACTTGTACCGCATATTCCACTGATCATCACGGATATACAGCAAGCAAGCAAATTAATACGCTTATCGAAGTTGCCTCTAGTAAGCTAAGAAGTATTTCAACAAGTTCAGACAACACTGCGCCAATTCTGACCGCAACACCGGTTCTTGAAAGTTTCGGTGAGCTTGCAAGCTTAAGCTTAGTAAGTGATGAATTGTCGGTTGTATTTGTAGAATATAGACCTGAAGGTTCTGCTGATTGGCAAGCAGCGGGCTCACAATCCGAGAAGCTGTCGCACTTTATTCTGCTTCAAGAGCTAATCCCCAATAGCAGCTATGAGCTACGATATGTGTTGGCTGACATTGTGGGCAACCAAACATCTTTCCAAACAATTTCTTTTAACTCCGGTAGCTTGATCGATCTACCCTTGCCTGCTTTCAGCTCGCAGCCGGACGTAAGCTTTATTTCAACAAACACCGCGCTTGTTGAATGGGCCAATACCGATCAAGCAATTGGCCAGGTAAGCTTTGGTACGGCGATCGATGACTTATCTTACAAAGAAGCCAATATAGATAGTGCGCTGAGTCACCAAGTGAATCTTGTGAACCTTGATCCTGCGACTCATTATTATGTTCGTGTAGACGCTTATAATTTACTTGGCGAAATGGTTAGCAGTGACACCCTTAGTTTTGTTACGTCTGCTACAAGCGATAATGCAGACAGTGATAATGACGGCTTGCCGGATGTATGGGAGATCCAGTTCGGCTTGGACCCACAAGATGCCAGCGATGCATTTATTGACCAAGACAACGATGGTTTGAGCAACCGAGAGGAATTCGCTGCGCAAACTGACCCTAATAGCGCTGATAGCGATGTGGATGGTATTCCAGATGGTTGGGAGTTTGATCACAACCTCAACCCAAATGATGCAGCAGATGCTAGCCTTGATACTAACAATGACGGCATAACGAATTTGGATGAATTCCTTAGTGCGGCAGATACTGAGGCGCCGGTGATTGATTTGGTTTCTGAAATTACGTTGGCGTCTAATGGGCCATTAACTGCAGTGCCAATGAGTAATATTAGTGCAAGCGATAATGTTGATGGAAGTGTCGCGCTTATTAATTTAGATGAGACCCACCTACCACCGGGGCATCACATAGTTAACTGGCTCGCAGAAGACTCGGCCGGTAATAGAACAATTGCCAGCCAGTCTATACAGATAATACCGCAACTTTTGTTAAGCAAAGCTCAGGTCACAAGTGAAAACAATCGTGTTTCAGTTAACTTGAGCTTATCTGGGGAGGCACCAGTTTACCCTGTGCTTGTTCCTTACAGTCTTGGTGGTACAGCTAACGAAAATGATTACGACTTACTTACTAGCTCAAATGTCACCGAGCAGTCCACTAAGGTCAGCGGTGTCGTCATTTTTGACGAAGGCATGACTGCCGAGCTAGTACTAGAAGTCTTAGATGACCAAATTGTTGAAAGTGATGAGCAGCTTATCGTTACATTTAATGATCCGGTCAATGCGGTGATAGGTGCGAACGAGCAGCATCAGATCACGATTACAGAATCGAATATTGCCCCTAGATTAAACGTGACCGCAGAGCAAAATGGTTTGGCGCTTACAACGCTCAGTTCAGGTGAAGGCTTGGTGACTATTCATGCGCTTGTTGATGATTTAAATTCGGCTGACTCACACTCATTTGACTGGAGTAAAACCGACAACCAGCTAGTAGACCTTGACGGCGACTCAAGAACGCTTACCTTTGATCCGGTCAATTTAAGTACAGGCGTATATATCGCCGAAGTGAGTGTTACAGACAACGGTACGCCAAGTAAAGCTTCAAATGCACGTATAAATCTTAGAGTGATTGATACCTATCTTACATTGTCGGCAAATGACGATTCTGATGGTGATGGAGTCAATGATTTCGTCGAGGGGCGACTAGATTCCGACTATGATGGTATCGCTGACTACCTTGATTTTATTGACGGTTCAGCTTTGTTGCAGCACCGAGTAGGCAGTGACGATGAATATCGCTACCTAATGCAGGTTGAATATGGAGCGTCTCTATCCTTAGGCACAGCCGCTATGACGGACCCTAATGGCGGCGCATTACTCAGTGCGTTAAATCTGGGGGATATGGGATTAGAAACTGATGCTGAATTCGACTATGCCAGCGGCCTATTTGATTTCGAAATTCATAATGTGTTGCCAGTTGGAAGTAGTATTCAACTCGTTATTCCGCTTATAGAACCGATTCCTGAAGAAGCAGTGTATCGTAAATTAGATCCAATATACGGCTGGCAGAACTTTGAACTTGATAGCAATAACCAACTATATTCAAGTGCAGGAGAGCCAGGCATTTGCCCTTCTCCTGGAAGTACTGCTTATCAACCAGGCTTAACGCAAGGCCACAACTGTCTAATGATGCTAATAGAAGATGGCGGTGCCAACGATGCAGATGGCCAGGCTAATGGTACTGTGCTTGATCCAGGGGGCGTTGCCAGCTTAGTTTCTGAACCAGTAACTGAACCCACTACGAGCAAGGGTGGCAGTGGTGGCGGTTCAGTCTTCTGGATGCTGTGGCTTGTAGCGTTGCTTGGTTTAAAGCGAATTACACTAAGAGAGCGCCTTTAATTGAGTTTTATATCTTACGTACCAGAAAACCTGGTGCGTAAGATAAACGGGTATTTAATTCCCTCTATGACCCGCAGTGACGCTGTTTAGTGGGTTACGTAATCCTTAAATGTCGCTGGCTCGGCCAGAGATAGCGCTGAGCATTTCTTCTGCCTCGTCATAAGACATGTACTTTGCAACGGCGTAGGTTGAGTTAGCTTCTTTAAAAGCACCCTGAATAATTTCAGAAAAATCTGAGCGTTTTATTTGAGGTATCGTGTTCTCGATATTTAGCGTAGAAATCAAATTTTTGACTTCACTAATAAACGCTTCAGCTAGCACTGTATCATTATCATTTCTGCTGCCGAGACCCAGGCATTGTGCAAGTTCAGCCAAGCGTGTCGTGCTCGCAGCTTTAGTGAATTCAAGCACATAAGGCAGAACTTTTGCATTGGATTCGCCATGGGGTAGTTTGTACTTAGCACCTAATTGGTGGGCAAAAGCATGCACATACCCTAATCCGGCGATATTTATCGTTAAGCCTCCGTAGTACGAAGCCAGCGCCATCTTCTCTCGTGCTTTAGCATTGTTGCCACGTTTGTATACCTTCGGTAGGTTTTCAAAAATCATTTGAATACCTGAACGAGAATAATAGTCAGACTCTTCGTTTGCCATGCCGCTTAAATAAGATTCGACAAGGTGGGTTAAGGCATCCATCCCGGTTGCTGCAGTAATAGCAGGAGGAAGGCCCTTCATTAAATCAGGGTCTAGTGCCGCTACTAAAGGAACTATTTTTGTATCAATAACAAGTTCTTTTTTGTGGGTAATGCTGTCAGAAATAACGGCACCAATGGTTGCCTCAGAGCCAGTACCCGCAGTGGTGGGAATTGCAAAGAAAGGCGCAGAAGGTTTCTTGCCCTTTAAAATGCCAACCAGATCTCGAGGGCTCACTTCGTTACTTGCAGCTAAAGCAATAACTTTAGCAGCATCAATTGAAGAGCCACCACCAATAGCCATTACAGAATCACAGTTTTGCTGTCGATACTTACGGAGGCCACTTTCAACTACTGTGAAGGTAGGGTCAGGCTCTACTTCGGTAAATAGTGAATACTTCATCCCAGAAAGATTTAACTGTTCAAGTACTGGGTCGAGAAGGCCCGTATCGTAAAGTGCCTGGTCAGTAACAATCAAAAGTTTATTGAGGCCAAACTGAGAAACCGATTCACAAAGGTTGATTGATGCACCTTTGCTCATAAAGATCGTCGGTTTTGGAATGTTAAGTAAATAGGTAACGGCCTTAAGACCCGTTACATATCCCTTGCCTACTAATTGATTCTTGAAACGGGAGAGCTTCAATGTGTTGACAATTTTGGATTCCAATTCGTCGATTACCTTTGGCACTTTTATCGTCATACTTGCGCTCCTTAAGGTTATTTTTGTTTTTGAAGCTTGCCGTAATTACGCGCTTATTACTAAAACTTTATTTGACTAGCTCGCTAATGTTAATTTTTACTTGTTGCTCGGAACCTAACTCAACCAGTTCAGCTCGGCCTTCAAAATCGCCACTTGCTGCGCTAACTTGACCCGACTTGGAAACACGCGCAGTAACATTTACGAGCTTAGCATCGGAAAGCTTAGCTGCAGGACTCATTGCGTCAGCGTCACTCAAGTTAATTGTTAGAGGAAGCTCAGAAACAGTATGTCTACTTGCAGCAAGAGGCGGGCTAGCTTGATTCGCGTTTTCAGCGTTTTTTACAAATACAAACACGGTATCACCGGGTTTAACTGAGCCGAGAAGTGTTTCATCAAGCGATACGAATACATCAATTAACGAACCGCTGCTGTCGCTGGAAAAATCTGACAGTTCGATACCTGCACGGCGCTGCGCTTCATTAATGCCTTGTTTCATCTGGCCGGCGGCCGGATGTTCAGGATAAGCCTCTAAAACTTTAGACCAGTACTCAATAGCTAGTGAGAAGTCCTCAGACGTAAACGCATTGATTGCTAATAAACTTAAGGTATTTGGTTCGTTTGGGTTTAGTTCTAATGCCTTGTCAATCGTACCTTTAAGCGCGTCGGTGAAAATGCCCTTGGATGCGTAATATTGAGCCTGAGCTGTAATTCCGTAGGTTGCAGCAAGATCTTGATAGTTTATCTCGGGAGCCTCTTTTAACAAGCGAGTAACTTGTTCGAATGCGTCGACAGCAAGAGAATAGCGCTCGGTGTTCATTGCGGTGCGTGCTAGCAGGCCCCAGCCTTGAATGTTATTTGGGTTATCTTTTAGCTTGGCGTGTAATTGTTCGAGTAAGGCAGAGATGTCACCGTTTCGTGCTTGCTCAGTGGCACTAGCGAGCTCTGCATTACTTTCACTTCCTTCAAGATAGGCAACAACATCGTTGTAAGCGCCATAGTGGTTATAAAGAGCGGCGCTTAGTGCGACAACAACGGATACGCTGCCAAGTATAATTCCAATTGATGAGAATTTACTTAGCGAACTAGAGGTGGAATCAGAGTGGCTTTGATCGATACGATCGGCATCTTCGAGCAGCGTGTTATCAAGTTCTTCCTTAAGTTGAGCATATTGCTCGTCACCGATCACACCGCTATTTTTATCTAACTGTAATTCATTTAAGCGTTCTTTATATATTAATACATTTTGGGCAGTACGTTCTTTATTCTCGTTGGCCTGAATCTTATTCTGCTTGATTGTTTGTCGCTGGATAGATGCGAAGCGAAAGCTTGGTACGATAACAAACAAGCTTGCAAGGCATAGTAAAAGTAAAGCGGGTAACCAAAAGTCGTACATTAAGATTTATCCTGATCGTTGTCGGCATCAAACTCACGAAGCAATGCCTGAACTTTGTTGTTTGTACTGTCGGCCCTAGAATCAGATACCGAATCATTGCTCGTTGATGTGCCAGGTTTATCTTGATTGGTGTTTCGCTTATTACGAACAGCGTAAGCGATAACGCCCATGCCAAAAATGATAAAAATCCAAGGTCCATACCAGAGCATTAAGGTTTCACTACTAACTTTTGGCTTATAGGTGACGAAATCTCCAAAGCGATCAATCATAAATTGAACAACTTCTTCAGGACTACTCCCTTCTTCAAGTAAACGGTGAACCTCTTTGCGCATGTCGGCAGCAATTGGGGCGTTAGAGTCAGCGATATCTTGATTTTGACATTTTGGGCAACGGAGCTCCTTAGTCAACTCAAGGTAATTCATGCGCCTTTCTTCATCAGAAAACTGATAAACGTCTATATTTGCGCTAATAGGAAGCGAAAAGAAAGTTGTAAGGGAAAACAGCAAAATTAATCTGCTTGTGAGCTCGTTCATAGCACCACCTTTCCTTCGAGTTTGTCGATCAAAGGCTTAAGCGTCGAGTGCCAGACTTTGTCATCAACGACACCAACATGGCGATGCCTGACATATCCGTGCTGATCGATAATGTATGTCTCTGGAGCACCGTAAACACCTAGATCAAATCCAAGCTTTCCCTCAGGGTCGTAAATGTTGAATGTATAAGGGTTGCCTAGTTTTGCAAGCCAAACCTGAGCAGCATCACGCTCATCCTTGTAATTTAATCCAGCGATTTTGACGCCCTGCTCTGACAGAGTGTTTAGATAGGGGTGCTCAACTCGACACGATGGGCACCAGGTTGCCCAGACATTTAAGAGCATTACCTCACCGCTGAATACTGAGTTATTGAGCTGCTTATTTTGGTCTGACAAAGAACTCAGCTGAAACTTCGGTACTGGGTCGTTTAGCCGTGCCGTTTCTAGTTTGGTAGGATCCTTACCGATAGCGGTATATAGTATGAGCCCAAGAGCAATAGTAAGAACGAGAGGTGTGAAAAGGACGATTCTTTTGTTCATACCAGGCCTCCATTTTTATTGTCTACGAGTTTTGACTTTAAGCGATAACGACGATCACTTATCGCAAACAATCCACCTAGCGCCATAAAAATAGTGCCAAGCCAAATCCATCTAACGAAGGGTTTTATTTGAATACGAACTGCCCAGGCACCGTCAGTGAGTGGCTCGCCTAAAGCAATATAGAGATCACGGAATAGCCCGGCATCAATGCCTGCTTCCGTCATAGGGCTGTTCTTAGAGAAGTAAACTCGCTTCTCGGGGTGTAATGTGGCGACTTCGTTCCCTGATGCAACCGAGGTAACACGTACCGTGGCACGATCAGCCTGATAGTTAGCGCCAGTATAGGGATCTAAGCTTTCAAATACGAAGTTGTAACCAGACACACTCACTTGCTCGCCAGGCGCCATACGAATATCTCTTTCTTCAGATTCAACCGACACTAGCGTTACGCCTAGAATACTAAAGGCAAACCCCAAGTGGCCAAGCGTCATTCCAACATAGGAACGGCTGAGTCGTCTCAGGCCGCGAATGCGTCCGGCTTTGTTCTCTGATTTCTGATATACGTCTTTTAAGGTAAAGCCGGTAATCCAAAGCGCTAGAAATGACCCAAAAAACGCACCGACATGAAATTCTTCA
>NZ_LWGG01000500.1:0-683 GCF_001635365.1 Oleiphilus sp. HI0128
TGTGTTCCGAACGAGAAGGCTTCAGCTAACTCAGGGCTTAAGTCTTGGAAACGGGCACCGATACCGCCGCGTTTTACTTCACCAAACTGGATAAGTTGTGACATAACTGATTGGCTGACTTCAGTTGGAATGGCAAAGCCAATGCCAACGTTTCCTCCGGCTGGAGCGATAATGGCGGAGTTGATGCCAACTAAGTTGCCATTGAGGTCAATTAATGCGCCGCCTGAATTGCCGGGGTTAATGGAGGCATCGGTTTGAATAAAATCTTCGTACCCCTGGATGCCAAGACCATTCCGCCCAAGTGCGCTGACAATTCCAGTAGTCACCGTTTGCCCAATACCAAAGGGGTTACCAATGGCAATTACAAAGTCGCCAACGGCTAGGGAGTTAGAGTCGGCGATTTTCAAAGATGACAACTTTTCTGCATCGATCTTCAGCAAAGCGATATCAACCTTCTTGTCGGAACCTACTAAGGTGGCTTTGAATTGACGCCCGTCCTGAAGTTTTACTTCGATATCGTTAGAGTCAGCAATGACATGATGATTGGTAAGAATATAGCCTTCTTTTGCATCAACTATTACACCGGAGCCAGCACTTTGAACTTGGCGTGACTCTTCAATTTCATCAGGAAAAGAGAAGAAATGTCGAAAAAATGGTGACTGTAGTAAAGGGTTATATTTACG
>NZ_LWGG01000501.1:0-309 GCF_001635365.1 Oleiphilus sp. HI0128
CATAACTGATTGGCTGACTTCAGTTGGAATGGCAAAGCCAATGCCAACGTTTCCTCCGGCTGGAGCGATAATGGCGGAGTTGATGCCAACTAAGTTGCCATTGAGGTCAATTAATGCGCCGCCTGAATTGCCGGGGTTAATGGAGGCATCGGTTTGAATAAAATCTTCGTACCCCTGGATGCCAAGACCATTCCGCCCAAGTGCGCTGACAATTCCAGTAGTCACCGTTTGCCCAATACCAAAGGGGTTACCAATGGCAATTACAAAGTCGCCAACGGCTAGGGAGTTAGAGTCGGCGATTTTCAAAGA
>NZ_LWGG01000502.1:0-842 GCF_001635365.1 Oleiphilus sp. HI0128
GCAAAGGGGTTGGAACGTTGGCGTATTTTACTGGAACCAGTTTGCCGATGAAGCTGAAGTCAAAGATGCAGAAGCCAAAATGTGGAGTGCTAATGGCCCAAAAGGTATGCGTTATCGGCTAGATGACGGTAGTTACAGCACGTCACAGGCACCGAACAAGTCGGTCGGTGAAATCGCTTTTGAGCAAATCACAGCAGTACTGGCTAACAATAACAAAAACCTGAGATTTGCAGGCCACTCTTTGGGGAACCAATTAGCTGTTTATGTGGCCAAGCAGATTAATGATGGGATTAATGAGGGCACTCTGTCTGATAATGTTATGCCCGACCGTATTGCACTGCTAGACCCCTTCTGGTCAAAAAATGGCAAAAGCTATCTTGGTGATGAAAACGGCGACGGCCAGAACGACTGGGTGGGCGAACGAACGCGTTGGTACATTTCCGATATGATAGCCGACCAGGATGTCGCAGTAGAATGGTATAAGTCATCGGCGATATATGACTTATGGATTGGCGACCAAAACACGCCGTTGGAGAGTATTGTTAACCTCAACCACTTGCGTTTTTGGTATCTGAATTCATGGGATATTGCCGGTAAACATGTTGAAGCACGTCACTGGTACTTCCAGTCAATGAATAATGCTGAGCCTGAAGAAGTAACGATTAACTGGTGGGGAAGACGCAAAGACACAGGGTACGATGCCGCCAGTGCCAGAACTTCAGATAACCGCATTAAGGTTATGATGGGGAATGATTATGAGTGGGATCAGGTAGAAGGTCGCTATACCGCAAAGCCTTCGGATGACCAGTTTGAAGTGAAGAACTACTAAAATAAGCTAAGAC
>NZ_LWGG01000503.1:0-375 GCF_001635365.1 Oleiphilus sp. HI0128
CTTTAGCTCACGCTCAAATGATTGAAGCGGGTGCCGAGTCTATGATGGCTGTTGAAGAAGATAACTTCGCTTTCTAAGCTTGAGTTAATCTGATTCAAAAAAAAGCCCGCATTCGCGGGCTTTTTACGTTAAAATGCGCCGCATGATTTAAATGTGCGGCGTTAGGTTTTCCCGGACATAAGTAAATCACACCCGAATAGCCACAAGCAGCTCGGGGTTTTTATTGAAAAATACCTTGTAAGACAAGGTTGTTACGTGTTGGATCAACAGAGGATAGAGGGTAGTTACATGGCTGAGTATAAGGCTCCGTTAAAAGATATTCGTTTCGTGATGAATGAAGTGTTTGGTGTAGAGCAGCTTTGGGCTTCGCTTGCG
>NZ_LWGG01000504.1:0-653 GCF_001635365.1 Oleiphilus sp. HI0128
AGACCTCTCGTATTATCAGCGATACGTTTCAGCATGAATGTGACGTTGTGTCACAGCTGAGTGATGCCGTTGCCAGCACGCCGATTGATATAGATGTTAATAACCCGAACTTCTCTGATTTGGTGACAGAAGGTCGAAAGATATTCTGGTCGTACGACTACAATATTGGTGTCGCACATGCGGTACGAAACCTGGATTGGAAGGCGATCTTTAACTATCGTTCGTTTGACCCGGTTAAAGGAGGCTATGCTGACCCGAGAGAGTTGTTTGGCGCCTATAAAACGGTCAGAGGGCAAGTGCCGAATGAAGCGATGGATGATGTTTACTTTGATCCTTACCCAATGCCAACCCCGATCCCCGGCTTCCTCACCTTGGGTTCTGCCAAGCTTGAAGGCAATACAAAAGATACAGGTTGGGTAGGATATCGCTATGCAGAAGGTAATCACCCTTATACAGGGCCGGGTGAATTTGCCGGTTTCAACTGTGCGTCGTGCCACGGTTATCAAATCACTTACCAAAACGTCAATGGCGAAGATGAAACAAAGGTTTTCCCTGGCTTGCCTAACCCTGAATGGACCATGAAGTGGACAGTTTTACAGACGCCGCTAAAAACCTTCAAGGGCATTTATGAGAAGGAGCCAGGGCCAGACTGG
>NZ_LWGG01000505.1:0-270 GCF_001635365.1 Oleiphilus sp. HI0128
GAAGGCGATCTTTAACTATCGTTCGTTTGACCCGGTTAAAGGAGGCTATGCTGACCCGAGAGAGTTGTTTGGCGCCTATAAAACGGTCAGAGGGCAAGTGCCGAATGAAGCGATGGATGATGTTTACTTTGATCCTTACCCAATGCCAACCCCGATCCCCGGCTTCCTCACCTTGGGTTCTGCCAAGCTTGAAGGCAATACAAAAGATACAGGTTGGGTAGGATATCGCTATGCAGAAGGTAATCACCCTTATACAGGGCCGGGTGAATT
>NZ_LWGG01000506.1:0-262 GCF_001635365.1 Oleiphilus sp. HI0128
AAAACTTGACCTTTGGGGGTATGTTGGCATGGGTTTAATCGTTGGTGGCGTTGTTGTTCTCAACTTGCTTTCAAAAACCAGTGCACATTAGTCCAGTATGCATCTAACAAGTTGCACCAGTCGGAAAACCTCCGCTCCGCGGCTTTGTGCATTCGCTTCGCTCATTGTTGCACAAAGCCACTACACTACAGTTTCCGCTGTGCAAGGCGTTATGTTTCAGAACGAAGTTATGGCAACTTTTAAAGCACTGTTTAAATTTATA
>NZ_LWGG01000507.1:0-577 GCF_001635365.1 Oleiphilus sp. HI0128
TTTACCGGTTAGTCGTGCTTGGTGAATGATGTTCTCATCCTGATTACCAAAGGTACCTTTAAACCAAACATCACGGCCACGACGGGCTTGATCTCTCATTGCTTGAGCTTTTTCAGGGTCAACTGCTTCAACATCTTTGAACAGTGCATTGACATAACGACAACCCTCAGCATCATAGCCGGTTGGCTGAGGCTGATCACAAGGAGGCGGAGTATATTGAGCAATAGGCTCTATCGCCCATGTTACTGGGTCACCACGCTCATGCGTATCTGGCGATTTACCTTCTGGCCAGACTTTACGTGCTGCCAGAGTATTGTAATAGTTCTCGTTAAACCACTCAGCTCTTTCCAGCCAGTAAGGGGTACCTTTGTATACACCAGTGGTTAGATCGTTTTCGATTAAGTCTGGAATCCCGACACTTCGGAAAGTCGCTCGATAGGGTTCGTCAGAAACCTCAACGTTACCCGTTGGCAAGTCGTAAGGCGTTAAGGTGGGCACCTCTGGAATAGCTATGTTTTCTGGAACAGGCGGCACACTCGGCGGTGCTGGTGGTAAGGTCGCGAAGTGAAATACCGTC
>NZ_LWGG01000508.1:0-239 GCF_001635365.1 Oleiphilus sp. HI0128
TAGGCTCTATCGCCCATGTTACTGGGTCACCACGCTCATGCGTATCTGGCGATTTACCTTCTGGCCAGACTTTACGTGCTGCCAGAGTATTGTAATAGTTCTCGTTAAACCACTCAGCTCTTTCCAGCCAGTAAGGGGTACCTTTGTATACACCAGTGGTTAGATCGTTTTCGATTAAGTCTGGAATCCCGACACTTCGGAAAGTCGCTCGATAGGGTTCGTCAGAAACCTAAACGTTA
>NZ_LWGG01000509.1:0-315 GCF_001635365.1 Oleiphilus sp. HI0128
GCTCCATTTCTGCGTATGCTTCAGAGCTTGCTACAATGGCACCAGTATCAACGCTTGCCCCCATGGCTCCGCCAGCAACACCTCCTGCAATAGCTCCTGCGATATATGCACCTTCATTGTACTTGTGACTGGTTACCTCAATTTCATACTCTCCGGGTTTGACATATAACCATCGTTTAGACTTTCCAGAAAGTTTTTCGCCATTAATTGACTTAAGTAACACTGTATAAATTGTTCCAGCCCTTTGTCCTTCACTGTATGTATACAAGATTGCTGACTCGCTTTTAGGGGTATTCTTTGAGACGTTGAAATAGC
>NZ_LWGG01000510.1:0-4754 GCF_001635365.1 Oleiphilus sp. HI0128
ATATAACCTTCGTGATTACCAACAATAAAAACCCTTCGCCCTGACGCCTTAAGCACTGAAGCCTGATACAAGGTTCGAACCACCTCTGACGAACCCACTACATGCTTGCTATCATGCTTCGTTGAAACCCGCTCTCCTTTACTCCCGACCAATATCAAGTCGGCAATATTTCGGTTTTCAAGAAAAACAAAGAACTTGTGCCACAGGGCAGTATCAGGTAGAACCGGTGATATTGAGCGACTAAAGGTGAAAGGCATTGCGAGTATGCGCTCAATGCGAGATTTACTAAATTCCTTAAAGAAAGAATGCTGTAGCAGCTGTAATTTGCGCTCGTTGAATTTACGGGCGATGTCGGGAAAGTGCTTCTTTATATCCAAGCCGTCACGCTTGGCACGCGCAACAACCTCGTCCATTAGCTGAACAGCACGAATATTATGAGGTGCCTTTTTCAAAGAGTACATCTTGGCGCGAAAGAAATCGACAATACCTCGCAGCTTCACGGCGTTAAAGATAGACAATAGCAAGCCCTTTACCGCTTCTGGAGCAGGAACCTTCAAAACCAACTTAACAATGGCATCTTTCAGGCGATCAACCAGTCCAGCCAGACTAGCAACAAAAGCCAGTAACAGGTTAGTCACCCTATATACAAAGTTGTTTTGATAAATTGAGGCCAAGGACTTTTCGAGACGCTCTTTGTTCTCGTGCATAAATTTCAGCACATCTCCTTGCGCAATTTTATCTTTTTCTTGCTGCCACCATTGTATTAGAGCGTGTACACGCTTTTGCTTTCGATTATTCGAATCAAGCGGATCATCCTGTACATCTTTATCAGGCTGGCTCATAAATTCTTCTCTTACTCTAATAACTAACCAAGGAAACGCTTAGAGTAACAATATTAATCTGTGCTAGCCACTTACCGAAGCTAGTTCAACGCGCAGCTTATTGCCAAGCATAGTAATAGAGGTATACACTCACCCTTTCAAAATTGAACATATATAAACCTCTGGGTACCTATATGCCACAAGCGCAAACAGTTGATACGCTAATCCATGCTCGTTATATCATCCCTGTTCGACCACGAAACACCTGTTATGAGCATTACAGCCTTGCCATTAGAGATGACGAAATCGTAGACATACTTGCAAGCGCTAAAGCCCAAACCAAATATCAAGCTAAAAACACATATGAACTGAACGAGCACGCCATAATGCCCGGGCTCGTTAACGCTCACGGCCATAGTGCAATGACGCTGTTTCGTGGTCTCGCTGACGACCTGCCGCTTATGGAATGGCTCAACGACCATATTTGGCCTGCCGAGGGAAAATGGGTATCTGAGGCTTTTGTCCGTGACGGAACCGAACTGGCGATAGCAGAAATGCTGAGAGGCGGAACCACCTGCTTTAGCGACATGTACTTCTTCCCTAACATATCCGCCCAAGTCGCCGAGCAGTACGGCATACGCGCCCATCTATGCTGCCCAATATTAGATTTCCCTACCGTTTGGGGCAGCGGACCTGAAGAATATATCGAAAAAGCCTTAAGCCTTGCCATAGATTACGCTGACAGTGATCTCGTCGAGATCGGCTTCGGACCTCACGCACCCTATACCGTTTCAGACTCGCCTTTGGAAAACATCAGAGATCTGGCAATTGAGCATGATATACCAGTTCAAATCCATCTTCATGAAACAGCATTTGAAGTAGAGGAAGCTGTAAAGCAAAACAATAAGCGCCCCATACAAAGGCTCGTCGACTTAGGGTTAATTTCAGATAAGTTCGCCCTGCAATGCGTACACATGACAGAACTAAACGAACAAGATATTGAATCCTTAGCCAGCAACAAAGTACATGTAATACACTGCCCCGAATCGAACCTTAAACTTGCAAGCGGCTTTTGCCCTAGCGCCCAGCTAATATCAGAAAGCGTTAATGTTGCCCTGGGTACCGATGGTGCGGCCAGTAACAATGACCTCGATATGTTTGGCGAAATGCGTACCGCCGCCCTGCTTGCAAAGGCAGTCGCAAAAGACGCAAGCGCGATCGATGCAGCCAGTGCAATCGAGATGGCAACCATCAATGGCGCTGCAGCCTTAGGCATCGAAGAAATTACTGGTTCACTAGAGATAGGCAAAGCAGCAGATTTGATTGCCATCAAAATGGATGCATTAAATAGCCAACCGAGCTTTGATCCAATCTCAGATATTGTATACTCAGTCGCGTCCAACCAAGTAAGCCATAACTGGGTAAACGGAAAACTCCTTCTTGAAGAAGGCGAACTAAAATATATGGACACGCAGGAAATTATTGTTAAAGCCAAGAGCTGGGCAGCTAAAATTCGCTCGTCGACAGAAAGCTGACAATAAACGCCTTCTAGAAATATTTATAACACACGAATAGAGAAACATGAGCCAAACAGCCGCAAAAAACGTCGATCCAAATGAAATCGCTAAATTCGAAGCACTGGCTAGTCGCTGGTGGGACAAATCAAGCGAGTTTAAGCCGCTTCACGACATCAACCCGCTTCGTCTTAACTATATTGATGAACGCGCTCACCTTCCCGGCAAAAAAGTTGTAGACGTCGGCTGTGGCGGTGGGATCCTCTCTGAAGGGCTATGTCAGCGCGGTGCCTACGTAACGGGTATTGATATGGGTGAAGCCCCACTTTCTGTAGCAAGGCTACACGGTCTTGAATCAGGTGTTGAAGTTGACTATCGACAAATCACCGTAGAGTCCCTTGCTGACGAAGAAGCAGGCACCTATGACGTCGTCACCTGCCTGGAAATGCTTGAACACGTACCAGACCCTTCTTCAGTTATAGCGGCTTGTGCAAAGCTTCTGAAACCTGGCGGCGACCTATTCTTATCAACAATCAATCGTAACCCTAAAGCTTTTATGTTTGCCATTGTTGGCGCCGAACACCTACTAAAGATGCTACCGAAAGGCACGCACGAGTATAAGAAATTTATCAAGCCATCTGAGCTAACAAGTTACATCCGCAAGGCAAAACTGGACTTTCAAGATATTACCGGCATGGTCTACAACCCATTAATAAAAGAATACAAATTAGCGCGAGACGTCGATGTCAATTACCTGGTACATGCCACCAAGCCAATCGATTAGCTTATACCCCCTCATAAACGACATTCATAATGACAATTAGCGCTCTACTATTTGACCTGGACGGAACACTCGTTGATACAGCCAATGATTTTGTTCAGGTTCTCAATGAACAACTGATAAGTCACGGACGAAACCAGCTTCCAGCCGACACGATTCGTAATACTGTGTCCGATGGCGCAAGGGCTTTGGTAAAAATCGGCTTTGGCGGCGAACCCGGCACCGAGCCCTTTGAATCACTTAGACAAGAGTTATTGGAACGCTATGAATCGCTAGTAGGAAAGCATGCCAAGCTCTTTGACGGCATGGAAGAGGTTCTCACTCTTTGTGAAGACAAAGACATTCCCTGGGGAATTATCACCAACAAACCTCGCCTCTACACCGATCTATTATTACAGCGTATGGACCTAGACAAACGAAGCCGTGTGACACTCTGCCCCGATGATGTCCGCAAATCCAAGCCTGACCCAGAATCCCTTCTTTTAGCAGCAAAGCAACTTGGCCTTGCGCCCGGTAATATCGTCTACGCTGGCGATCACGAAAGAGACATTCAAGCAGGTCAAGCTGCTGAAATGATTACAGTAAGTGCGCTATACGGCTATATTAAGTGTCACAAATCGGCCAAAAAATGGCCAGCCGATTACCAAATTCAACACCCATCTGAACTAATTTCACTTTTTCTTACATAAGCCACACAAAAACTGCAGTACTTTTCCTGAAATCATCTATGCTTAAAGCATATATCGCATTGTTTTTAGGAGAAAGCATGGCTGTCAACACAGCGCTGGTCGTCGATGATTCAAAATCCGCACGGATAATGCTCAGTCGACTTGTTCAAAAGAACGGCCTCGAAGTTAATATGGTGGAATCAGGCGAAGAAGCTTTAAGCTATTTAGAAAGCTCACCATTGCCCGATCTTATATTCATGGATCATATGATGCCCGGAATGGACGGCTTGGCTACCACTCGAGAGATCAGTCAAAACCCCAAAACAGCGCATATCCCTATCCTTATGTACACCTCTAAGGAAGGGCCAGAGTATGAAGCAGAAATGCTATCTTCCGGTGCCTACGCCATGCTAGGCAAGCCCGCAAAGCCAGATAGATTAGCTGAACTTATCGAAGAACTTAACAGTCGCCCTGCTCCTGATATTGCGGCCGATTCAGCCGAGCCAGAAGAACTCAGCGCAGTCACTCTCGATACAGGTGATCTACCTGAATTAAGTAGTACTGAAAGCGAACCATTAGAACAAGAACCTATTGCGACCAGCTCCCCAGAGGAAGAGGAAGAAGAAATGAGCCAGGAACTAATCGAAAAAGTATCATCCAAACTAATCGCCAGAGCGATCGAAGATGCGCTACAACCAATCAGCGGCTCGCTGCATCGTCTTGAAACAAATATTCACGAGAATCAGAGTGAAATACGTAAACTTAGCGCAAGGCAAGATCAGAACGTCAACCATGTTTCACAGTCAGTACTCGACGCCAGCCTTAAGCAAACCGGTGTTCAGTTCCAAAACCAGATCACTGCAGAGATCAAAGCAGTTAGAGACCTGATTGAAAGTCGTGCCGATCTTTCCCCTGCTGCACTACAGCAAATAAAAGATATAGCAACCCAGACTGGCGCCGAAGCAGGAAC
>NZ_LWGG01000511.1:0-451 GCF_001635365.1 Oleiphilus sp. HI0128
GATTTACGCTATCGAAACAGGGGTTATCCCGTTTGGCATTACCGGCTGCTTTGAAAAGAACGGTGTAGCAGTCAATGCTGATATATTACTTAGCCAAACAGCTTTATCTGACCAATCAACTAGCACTGATATTGATGACTGCTTCCAGTTCACTGACTTCACCGCTGGCACACCAATCCAACTAAAAGCCAGTGAAGCTGGCGTTGATGAAAAACCTATCATTACTCTTGCCGAAACATCAGCGGGCTCAACTGACGTCACACTTATTGTTGGCGACGAATATTCCGAGCCCGGCTACTCCGCTTATGATACAGAAGACTTGGATTTGACATCTGAGGTCGTTACTAGGCCGAACGTTATCGATACTCCCACTATTATCGATACATCCGTACCAAACCCTACGGGAATACTAGTTGAATATGATGTCGTTGATAGCGCAGGTAACAACGCT
>NZ_LWGG01000512.1:0-529 GCF_001635365.1 Oleiphilus sp. HI0128
GGTCTCTGTCGGCAATAAATGTCCTGAGTTTAGGTGAGGCCTCTGGTAAGGTATAACGTAGCTCTATCCAATCTTTATCAAAATGCAAAGTCATATGTGAAAAGAGCAGTGATAATGACTGAAATTGAGCGCCAACCTTCAAAGCCTGGTCAAAATTTGGTGCACTCATAAGCAACATTGCATAGGTACCGTATGAGGTAAATGTCACCTGACTGCCTACCTTGACACCAAGAATAGGGTCATTCAGTAAGTCTATTGCTTCTGACACGATATCCAGCTCCAAAGATTGCTCAATCACGGCGGCACCATTCATATTCTGCAAGGACATCCCCCTGCGCCGCAAAAGTTCTTCCGGGTCTGCCCCCAAGTCTTCAACCGCTTTAAACAGTGGAATCAAACCTAATATCGACTGCTTCTTTTTAGCACTGCCTACATACATAAACCCTACAGACCTTTCTTTGAATTAGGTGACCAAAGTAACAATTAACTAGCCTCAACTGTCATTATGGCCGTATTTATCAATTTTTGA
>NZ_LWGG01000513.1:0-404 GCF_001635365.1 Oleiphilus sp. HI0128
TTGGCATCAAGAGACTTGGCATTACTCGGGGTGACGGGAAATAGTGCGACGGCGGGGATACCAAGCTCTAGTAGCTGCTGCGCCTCTTTTAGTAGTAGGTCAATACTCAGGCGTTCAACGCCGGGCATAGAGCTAACAGCTTCGCGTTTATTTACACCTTCAAGAATAAACATGGGGTAAATCAGGTCATTGGCTGTTAGTGTATTTTCCTGCATCAAGCGACGGGAAAAGTCTTGAAAGCGCATGCGACGGAGTCGGCTGTTAGGGAATTGTCGTTGGCTGGGTGAAAACACTTTTTATCTCCGGCAATCATCAAAAATATTATGTGCTTAAGATTAGCAGGTATGCCGAAGGAAAGGCTATAACGCAAGTCAACTGGGGCTGGATTTTTGGAAGTATTTTGC
>NZ_LWGG01000514.1:0-581 GCF_001635365.1 Oleiphilus sp. HI0128
GTCGAAGGTATGGCGAAGGAAGGCAATGACTATACAGGCTTCCTCTATGCAGGTTTAATGATTTCAAAAGATGGCCAACCAAAAGTCATCGAATATAACTGCCGTTTCGGCGACCCTGAAACACAACCTATTATGATGCGCCTGCAATCTGATCTAATTACTCTATGCAATGCGGCATTGGATAAGACTCTCGATAAAACAACAACAGACTGGGATTCTCGCGCAGCAGTTGGCGTTGTCTTGGCCGCTGGTGGCTACCCAGGAAGCTACGACAAAGGCCTCATCATTAAAGGCCTAAAGCAAGGCGAGTCTGATGTTGCAAAAGTATTTCATGCAGGCACCAAACTCGATGGCGAGCAAGTAGCAACGTCTGGTGGCAGAGTATTATGCGCTACAGCTCTGGGCAACAATGTGACTGAAGCTCAGCAAAAGGCCTATCAGCTTGCACAAAATATCAGCTGGGAAGGTATGTTCTATCGAGATGACATTGCCTACCGAGCCATTGCCCGAGAGCAGCAGTCTTAAGGCAGCCAAACCCTGTAAACTAATCTGTCTGGGTGACCTATGAACTATAGCGACAT
>NZ_LWGG01000515.1:0-341 GCF_001635365.1 Oleiphilus sp. HI0128
TCCGGAACCTATACATACTATGCCAAAGCCTATGATGCAGGTACAGAAGCCAATGACGAAGTGGTGGGTAGTGGTGCGGTAGGCGAGGCCGGTTTTCCTGCTCCTGGGCCGGTTGCAGCGACCCTAGGTGAAAATGGTACTGGTATTGTTGCCACTGCTGAAGGTTATGTTCATATCCATCGTGGTGCTTTGGGGGATCTGGATGCTGATGGAGGTGTTTCAGATTTAGATAGTACTACTCACAGATGGTTGAACCCAATTGCCAAGATTACTGTAACGGTAAGCGAATACAGGGCAGAGCTATGAACGGTTATTTTTCTATCAATAAGAAGTTGATGAGT
>NZ_LWGG01000516.1:0-361 GCF_001635365.1 Oleiphilus sp. HI0128
GCTTGTACCGAGTGCAAAAGGGCTAGATGTCCAGGTTAAGGCTGCATTGGAAGGGAAGTAATCAGTATCGAGCATGGGTTTAGCATTACCGTAATCAACGATACTGAGCAGCTCTTTGCGATTAGGTAGTCGCCAGTCGGCATAGCCACACCAGCCGGCTTCATTCATACGGTTAACAAAGGCTTCGGTGTTGCAGTAGCTAGCCGGTTCGTCTTCGTTATAGGCAAAACATTGCTCTCCTCTGCTATCTGCAAAACCTTCCGAACCACCGTTTGAGCTTGCGTCAGTATTGTACCAACTGTAACGATCATCGGCGTCATTTAAACCTTCGTCTCCTGGTGTTTCGTTGCCTTCACTTTTT
>NZ_LWGG01000517.1:0-590 GCF_001635365.1 Oleiphilus sp. HI0128
ATCATCTGTGACCAAGCTACTTGAGAGCTGTGAAACGATAGAGCAAGTAGCTCAGCGTTTAAGTGAAACTGATACTTTGGGCCATCAAAGCAATGAATAAAATGCCATTCTCTCTTCAGGTGACTATATTTCTTGTCACATTCTCGCTATTAGCTATTTATATGGTTGGCGGCTTAGAAACCGAAGATGGTAAAACTCTCTTGGTGATCGTACTTATTGGTGGCTTGATCTCCACACTCCGAGCAGCCTACCTAAGAAATAAGCAAATTAAGAAAGCGATAGCGCGTCAAAAAGAGCTGTCTTGAGCTTAACTCATCAGCTTTGCTTTTTTCGTCGCACTAACTGGCTCAATAAGGCTCTAAGCTTCGCGGGTTTAAGCGGTTTGCTTAAAAAGTTGAAGCCTTGCCCTTTCGCTATACTCGCCAACTCTGGTTCGGAGGCGGCTGAAATGATGCAGACGGGAACGTCTTGCCCCCATATCTCTAATAGCTCATTCGCTAATTTGATACCGTTTGAATACTTGTCTTCGCCTTCATCATGCGTCAGCTGGTAGTCCATGAGTAGCACGTCAGGTACAAAGTGTTTGGTAC
>NZ_LWGG01000518.1:0-220 GCF_001635365.1 Oleiphilus sp. HI0128
AAGTGCGTCATGCTCAACAGGTCATAGGTCTGCCCACGCGAACGAACGATCTCATAGGCCACACCTGCACCGTCTAGAAACTTCTTCATGACCAGCAACATTCCCAAACCGGAACTATCCATGTATTCGACATCATAGAGATCAACCTGAACCAGACGGCTGTCACCAACCTCCTTTTAGTAAGCTGATCGGAATTCGCTCTGCAAATGAAATGCGAAAC
>NZ_LWGG01000519.1:0-867 GCF_001635365.1 Oleiphilus sp. HI0128
AACTACAACTGGCACTCATCCTATGGGCCCAACAAGATTAAGTTTGGCGGCATCGCTATCAATAGTTATAAGCTACACATTCACCAAAGTGTAAAGAGCGCGCAAGGATACCCGAGATCGCCTATTCGGCATAGTGCTAAGACATATTCAATCTGGCAATATCACAAAAATTTATGCTAGTTTACAATTTTAGTCGAGATCAGAGTTTCGTCGAACCAACATCTCGTTTATAGGCTGTGCGTAAGTCGGCTTATCCCAATCAGGAACATCCAGCCATGGCGCTTAGTTACTTAGTCCCTAAAGACTGCATTGAAACTACTTATGAAATAAAGAAGAGTCGTTTTATCGCCCGGCATTTTAGTGTTACAGATAGAGAGCAGGCCATGCTAGCTTTGGCACAAGCTAAACGAGATTACCCCGATGCTCGCCATCATTGCTGGGCCTACCAAATCGGTCCACCTCATAGTCCGAGTTTCGCGGCCATGTCTGACGATGGCGAACCCGGTGGCACCGCAGGCAAGCCGATACTGAATGTCATTCAACATAAAGATATTGGCGATGCCATGATCATTGTGATTCGTTATTTTGGTGGTATAAGCTCGGCGCAGGCGGATTAGTCAGAGCATACTCCCAGGCGGCCCAGCAAGCCTATGACGAAGGTGAAACAGAGTTGAAAGTGGAACTCGACGAATTCCAAATACAATGTGATTTTTCAGACGAACAGGCTATCCGACACTGGCTTTTTCAACATCAAGGCGAAGTCATCGGCACTGAGTATCAACAAGCCGTGACGATGAAGATAGCCATTGATGATCGACATCTAAGCGACTTGAGTGCTTACCTGCATGCACTCAAAAGCGCCTCTTT
>NZ_LWGG01000520.1:0-1752 GCF_001635365.1 Oleiphilus sp. HI0128
CAGGCACATCACTGTACTTGAGCTTTTCTCGGATACCGGCCAATGCGACGATCGCTAGAGCCCAACCGACACCAGCACCCAAGCCATAGACCGTGCTCTCAGCAAGATTATAATCACGCTCAACCATAAATAGAGATGCACCCATGATCGCACAGTTTACTGTGATCAATGGTAGGAATACCCCAAGAGCGTTATACAGATCCGGGAAGTACTTATCCAAAACCATTTCTAGAATCTGTACCAAAGCAGCGATAACACCAATGTAAGTTAACAAACCTAAGAAACTCAGGTCTACATCAGGATAGCCCGCCCAAGCCAAGGCTCCATCTTTTAGAAGGTAGGTATAAATAAGATTATTTACAGGAACAGTGATTGCCAATACAACGACTACGGCAATACCTAGACCGGTTGCAGCTTGAATCTTCTTAGAAATCGCAAGGAAGGTACACATTCCCAAAAAGAATGCCAAAGCCATATTTTCAACAAATACAGCCTTAACAAATAGGCTTAAATAATATTCGATCATTAGAACGCCTCCTTAACAGAGTGAGACGAGATTTTGTAATCAGCAGGCTCTACCTGATCTTTCTTCCATTGCCTTAAGCCCCAAATAAGCAAACCGATGATAAAGAAAGCACTTGGAGGAAGCAGCAACATACCATTAGGTACATACCAGCCACCATTGTTAACGGTAGGCATAAGCTCGATGCCAAACAACATGCCTGAACCAAACAATTCACGTACAAAAGCGACTAATAGCAAAATAACGGCATATCCTAAACCATTACCTATGCCATCCAGGAAACTCATGCCTGGGCCATTTTGCATTGCAAACGCTTCAGCACGCCCCATTACGATACAGTTCGTGATAATCAAGCCCACAAAAACTGAAAGCTGCTTACTAAGTTCATAGGCATAGGCCTTGAGAACCTGATCAACAACAATTACCAACGAAGCAATGATAGTCATTTGAACAATGATTCGTATGTTCGAAGGTATTTGGCTACGAATTACGGATACAAACAAGTTAGATAGGCCACATACTGCACATACAGCCAAGCCCATAACAACCGATAGCTCCATACTAGTGGTAACGGCTAACGCAGAACAAATACCTAAGATTTGAAGTGCGATAGGGTTATTGCTAAAAACTGGTTCAAAAAGAACTTTTTTTGCTGTTACATCACTCATTCTTAAGCTCCTTCACGCAAGCGATTCAGGTACTTTTGGAATCCCTGCTCGCCAGTCCAATATTGAATAAGGTTAGTCACACCCACACTAGTCAAAGTAGCACCAGATAGACCGTCTACCATGTATTCGGCATCAGCTCGACTTTTATCAACTGCGCCTTTAATCAAGCCAAGCTTTGGCTGATCGCTAGACGCGAAGTCGTAGACCTTTTTACCCGGCCAAATCGCTTTCCAGCGCGGATTATCAACCTCACCACCCAAGCCAGGAGTCTCGGCATGCTCATAGAAGCCAAGCCCAACGACTGTATTAGCATCGCCCTCCAAAGCCAAGAAACCATGCAGTGTCGACCATAAGCCATAACCGCTTACAGGAAGAATGATCGTTTCAATCTTTCCGGCATCTTCAACCAAGTAGATCTTGGCGAACTTAACTCTACGCTTGATACCTGCAACGTCGTCAGCTCGCGAAAGAGTTGTTGAAAAGGCTGGATCTTTAGCCGCTTTTCTCTGGTCGTAATCAAGGACATTTTCCTTATTTACTGCAGAAGCCTCGACATATTCA
>NZ_LWGG01000521.1:0-405 GCF_001635365.1 Oleiphilus sp. HI0128
TTTTGATTTGCGAAGCCTGCTTGCGTAGCTTAGTAACTGCCGATAAATACTCTGTAAACCAACGTGCACTAACCTTACCGTGATTAAATGGGTCTGTGGCATAAGCGGCAACAACCTCGGGATCAGAACACACCACACTTGCTTCTATGGGATGAGCAAGACTGAGTCTAGGTAGAAAGAAACTCATTGTATTGCCAATAACACGCGTAAACCACGGGACAGCAATTGAAACATCAGCCGCTGGCCCACTTAAGGCTACACCACTGAATCGGCCAGGATACTCTAACAAGTGGTGCAAACTAATCATTCCACCCATCGAATGACCAAGTAAATATTGCTTTTCTTCCATGACTGTAGAACGCAGTGTTTCCAAGTCTTGCGCGTAGTCACTCCAACGCCTTACAT
>NZ_LWGG01000522.1:0-400 GCF_001635365.1 Oleiphilus sp. HI0128
CTGATGTTCTTGGATCCACTTTAGCCTATCTGATGAGCGTACTTCTGGTAGTGACGCTTTTAGCTTTAATTTAACCGGCTGTATCTCTAGTTTGTAATGAGAAAAGGTATGGTGAATGCTTTGGTGTCTTTCTAGTAGTTCTGTTTCTATGCCAAAGTTCTCGGTGCAGTATTGAATCAAGTCTGGTGGCGTGAGTGAGGGTGGTGCCTCTGGCAAGCTATATAAACCACCCCATATTCCGCTTGGCGGCCTTTTCTCAAGTAGGACTCCCTTATCAGACTCAATTAGCAGTGCCCAGGTTTTCTTTTGAGGGATCTTTTTTTTGGGTTTTGAAACCGGTAGGGCATGTTGTAGGTCTGCTTTGTTTGCCTGGCAATCTTCCTGCATTGGACAAATTGTG
>NZ_LWGG01000523.1:0-757 GCF_001635365.1 Oleiphilus sp. HI0128
TGAGAATTAATCCTTATCTCTTGAGCATAGGCTGAAGAGGATAAAAGAGATGCCACCACTATCAGACAGGTACAGAGGCACAGCATAAGGATATACGCACTGTGCTTCTGTTTGTTCTGCTGTGTTTCCAGCAGTATTCGAGATGGTTGTGACATCTTGTACTTCTTTTTCGCCTTTAGCAGTTAGCTAAAGCTTAAAGGGTTTAAGCTTCGACTAACATTCGGCCACGCATTTCCATATGCAGTGCATGGCAGAACCAGTGACAGTAGAACCATTGTACGCCAACCTTGTCGGCGGTAAAGGTCACTGACTGGGTTTGCTGAGGGCCAATTTCCATACTGACGCCATGGTTGACCATACAGAAACCATGAGTTACGTCTTCTACCATATCAAGGTTAGTGATCACCATGGTGACTTCATCGCCTTGCTTAACGGTAAATTTGTTCAGGCCAAAGTTTGGTGCAACCGAGGTCATATAAACCGTCACTTTGTTACCCTTGCGAATAATCTTGTTGTCCATTTCAAGATTTACACCATCTTTCTTTGCTTGAGCAACGGTTTCAGCGAAGAAGGGGTCATCACGCTTCCAGATTTTGCTTGGCTTCACTTTGCTTCGATGAACGATCATACAATCGTGAGGCTCAGCAAAGGTCGGGCCGTCGTGAATCAGCTTCATTTCATCGCCGGAGATATCGATTAACTGATCATTTTCGGCACGAAGTGGGCCCGTCGGTAAGAATCGGTCTTTAGAGAACTT
>NZ_LWGG01000524.1:0-377 GCF_001635365.1 Oleiphilus sp. HI0128
CCCTTACCACCATTACCTAGTTTCTCTAGCAATGGGCCAAGCGAAGTAAAGCGCTTATAGGTATTCGGGTAATCACGTTCAACAACGGCTAGGTTTGGTGCCGTCTTACCTGGAATCAGGTCACACTCACCTTTCCACCATGCTTTCACACCCTCTGGCTGAGCAAGCTCTCCTGGTGTGTCGTGCTGAAGCGGTACCGTGACCAAATCTTTCTCAACACCCAAGTGGCCTTCACAAAGTTCAGAGAACTTCTTGGCAATACCTTTGAAGATATCCCAGTCAGATCTCGATTCCCAAACCGGGTCAATCGCTTTAGAAAGAGGGTGAATAAACGGATGCATATCCGACGTATTCATATCGTCTTTTTCGTACCAAGT
>NZ_LWGG01000525.1:0-276 GCF_001635365.1 Oleiphilus sp. HI0128
CAGAAAAGTTTCTTCAAGGTCAATGCTCTACTGATATCAACTCCCTAGATTCGAACCATTTCTCTTATGGCACCCTGAACACACCCAAGGGACGTATATATGGCTTGTTTAAAGTTGTACGGATTTCAAATGGTTTATTGCTGTCCGTAGATGAAAGCTGCTTTGAACATATCCTCAAGACCTTAAGCAAATACGCAGTTTTCTTTAAGTGCGAACTCAAAGAAGCTAACTTTCACTCTTATGGTTGTAGCACGCCATCATTAGCAGTTATATGTG
>NZ_LWGG01000526.1:0-582 GCF_001635365.1 Oleiphilus sp. HI0128
CTTTAGAAAATTCACGCAATTCTTTCGACAAGGGCAAGGCGTCCAGGTCAATCCTTAGGCCACATGAAGAAGACTCAGCAATATGCCCTGCATCAGCTAGCAAACCATCCGAGATATCAATACAAGCACTCGCGTAGGGGGTGATCAATAAGCCCTCTGCAAATCTTGGCGTGGGAGCATAGTATCGACCCAGGAGGTATTCCTCAACGCCACTAAGCGCACTCTTATCCAGCAGGTCTAGCGCAGCACCCGCATCACCCAAGCACCCTGTCACAACCAACACCTCGCCTTCTGTAGCACCACTACGACGTAGCGCTTTGTCTTGAGCTGTAAAACCATGCACCTGAATACCAATAGTTAATGGCCCTCGCGTTGTATCTCCGCCCAAGAGGCTCAATTGATAACGCTCCGCCATATACTTGAGCCCCCTTGAAAAGCCTTCAAGCCAATCCGGGTCAGAATCAGGAAGCGTCAAAGACAAGGTAAAGAATGCTGGTGACGCCCCCATTGCAGCCAAATCACTCAATGACGCAGACATTGCTCGGATAGCCAATTGTTGCGGCGGTGCCGACTTGGGAAAGT
>NZ_LWGG01000527.1:0-328 GCF_001635365.1 Oleiphilus sp. HI0128
TTCCCAGTAGTCACTTCTCAACACTTGAAAAGCTTAATGAATGGGGCTTTGTGGTCAATAGCGATATGCAGCAACTTCAAAATATTGAGGAATGTATCGCTTACTGTGAGATGCTTAGCGATAAGAGGTCATCACTCGATTATGAAATAGACGGCATCGTGTTTAAGGTGGATGATTTTGCAGCCCAAATGGAATTAGGCTTCGTTGCGCGTGCGCCACGCTGGGCTGTTGCTTATAAGTTTCCTGCTCAAGAGGAGCTTACAGTGCTCGAAAGCGTTGACTTTCAGGTTGGGCGTACCGGCGTTCTCACGCCTGTTGCTCGTTTAAA
>NZ_LWGG01000528.1:0-669 GCF_001635365.1 Oleiphilus sp. HI0128
CAGCGCCAGCCAATTCAAGCTTTACTACCAACCTATCATCGACATTGAAACGGGTGAAATTCTCGCGCTTGAAGCCTTGCTACGCTGGCATCATCCTGACAAAGGTTTAGTCACGCCAGAGTACTTTATTGATGTCGCTGAGCAAACGGGCTTATTGCACGACATTGGTCAATGGGTAATTTCTAACGCCTGCCTGCAAGGACGAGCAATTCAGGAATGGTCAGACACGCCGATACAAATAGCGCTCAACCTCTCTAACCGCCAATTTAACCATCCGCGAATAGTTGAACTTATCCAAAAAGCAGTAGAGAGCACTAAATTTGATCCAAAGAACCTGATTCTGGAAATGTCGGAAAGCACGATCACAAGCAATATCGAGACATCCTTTGTGACACTTACTCAACTTAAAGAGTTGGGCGTGTCACTGACAATCGACAGCTTTGGAACCGGTCTAAGCTCACTACGACAGTTAAAGCAAATTCCCGCCGACATCATTAAGGTCGACCGAACTTTCGTGAATGGCATACCAAGGGATGAAAGCGATATGGCCATCACTGAAACACTGCTAGCTATTGCGAGTCAGATGGATTTAAAAACCTTTGCTACAGGGATCGAAACGAAGGAGCAGGAAGCTTTCTTAAAGATTAATGGCTGTCGATATGGGCAAGG
>NZ_LWGG01000529.1:0-523 GCF_001635365.1 Oleiphilus sp. HI0128
AAGCCAGACCAGGCGCACCCGTAATATCTACAGCATGGTTATTAAACTTCTGCAAAGCATTCATAATACTTGAGGACACGGGGGTTAAGCCGATCTTCTCAGCCAGGTAGCCTGTTTCAGGTGCATTGTCGAGCACTGTTACTTTCTTGCCAGCCAAATCTGAAGGTACGCTAATATCTCTGTCTTTTACGAATAGAAAAATGGCACCGATTGGCGATATGCCGATAACTTCGTATTCGCCCTTGCGCATAAGCTTTCCAGCTTTTGGGCTACTCAAGGTTTTAATGATCATACCTAAGTGTTTGTATGTGGGGATCGCGCCGACAGCATTGATAGAACCAGTAAAGTCATTATATTCTCGTGCGCGAATACCTGGCAGGTTCAACATATCACAAACACCGTTCTTGAACTCTTCAGAGGCAACACGGTCATCTGTATAAACTTTGAAAGAAAGGTCTACGCCCCAGCGTGTTGCATCGATTTTGAATTCCTTCATACGCTTGTGTACCGGGCCGTCATGACC
>NZ_LWGG01000530.1:0-17876 GCF_001635365.1 Oleiphilus sp. HI0128
AGGTGTTACGCCTAAGGTACTCGATGCAACAGCAGGGCTGGGTAGAGACGCATTTGTTTTAGCGTCATTGGGCTGTCAGGTGACCATGCTAGAGCGCTCACCACTTATTGCCGAGTTATTGCGCGCTGCTTTGGCAGAGGCGGGTCATGAAACTGCTCAGCGTTTTGAAGAAACGGAAGAGATAAAGTCGATCATTGAACGAATGTCCTTAGTGGAATCTGACGCGACGACTTGGATGAACTCTCAACCAGAGAAGCTTGCTGATGTCATTTACTTGGACCCAATGTATCCGCATCGAGAAAAGTCGTCTTTAGTCAAAAAGGAAATGCGGCTGTTTCAAACGCTTGTAGGAGAAGATCTGGATGATGAGGCTTTATTAGAGGCGGCATTGTCTAAGGCTCGTTATCGAGTGGTGGTAAAGCGGCCGCGCAAGGGCGATGCAATAAAAGGAATTAAGCCGTCCCTTCAGTTAGTGGGTAAGAGTTGTCGTTATGATGTATATACCTTGAAAAGAATTGAGGATTTGGCCGACTAAACCTTATACTTGTCCAAATCTTATTCCTTGTTCTGGCAAAGACAATAATAAAATAAGCGCTATGACTGAGAAAACACGCCCTCTGTGGCATCCAACATTATGGCCATCCTGGTTAATCGTTTTTATTCTATATTGCCTCGCTTGGCTGCCGATGAACAAAAAGCATCAGTATGCAGAAAGCCTTGGGCGTTTCGTTTATCGACGCATGAAAAACCGTGGCAAGGTGACCCGGCAGAATATAGAGCTGTGTTTCCCCGAGCTTAGCAGTGACAAGCAAAATGAGATAATTGAAGGCAGTTTTATTTCTACTGCTGAAGGCTTGATTGAGATGCTGCAACTTTGGTGGCGAGATGTTACTCCGTATCTTGATACGATGACGGTGATTGGTAAAGAGCACCTATTAGACGCGCAGAACCGCGGCACCGGTGTTTTGTTGATAGGAGGCCACTTCGGTGTTATCGATATGACCTTGCCCTTGGTTGGGACTCAGCTTAAGCGACCTGGCTATATGTATCGCCCAAATAACGACCCCGTAATAGACTGGATGATCGAAAGTGGGCGTAACCGTAACTTTGATATTCAAAGCTTCAGTAAGTATCAATTAAAAGAGATGCTCGAGTTTATCAAGGGGGGCGGTGAGGTTTGGTATGCTCCTGATCAGGATTTCGGTAAACGCTGTGACCTATTTGTTCCTTTCTTTGGTGTTAGTACGGGTTGTATCTCTACACCAAGTTGGATTGCGCGTGAAACGGGAGCGACTGTTTTGCATGTCGCACCGTTTAGGCTACCAAATGGTCAATATGAAGTCATTTTCTCACCCGTTTTTGAAGGTTTTGGTGAGGACCCGCAAAAGGATGCGCAGCTTTGGAATCAGGCGCTAGAGGCAGCAATTAAGCGTCATCCTGAACAATATCTATGGCAGCATAAGCGCTTCAAAACCCGTCCTGATGGAGAAGGGCCAGTTTATCAGTAGTTGCCGCTATGAATAGGTATTGTGGAGTTCTGCGTATTCAAAACAAAGCTCTAGCCAATTTCGTATGCCAGGGCTTAGGTATTTGTCCTTATGTGTGATGATATAAAATTTTCGTTTGAAATCTCTCTGTGGTGTTTTTAAGGCAATTAGCGATGAGCGTTTGAAAGCATCGTTTAAGGTAACTTTCGACAAACACCCAATCCCCATACCTGACTCTACTGCCCGTTTGATGGCTTCGGTATGTTGAAGTTCGAGTTCAATATTAAGTTCATGAAGCACTCCCTGCATTGCGTTATCGAATGCTTGCCGTGTTCCTGAACCTGCCTCTCTCAGAATCCATTTTGCTTTGCTTAGCTGTTGGTCACTAACGTATGAAAGCGTACTTAGCTCAGATTTCGGGTCGCAGAAGACCACTAACTCATCATCCATCCAAGGCCTAATGTTTAAGTCGGGGTGAGACACCTCGCCTTCGATTAGCCCCACATCGAGCTCAAAGTTTGCGACTTGCTCGGTAATTTTAGTTGTGTTGCCAACGCTTAGTGCTGCTTTAGCGGTCGGGAATTTACCTTTGAACTCTGAAAGAATGTGAATAGCCAGGTAGTTACCGATAGATAACGTGGCGCCAATATTTAGGTCCGCGCTAAGCTGGTTCTGCTGTAAGCTCAGCTCCAGGCTTTTTGCTTGGTCAATCAGTGTTTCTGCCTGCTTTCGAATTAATCTTCCGAAATCATTGAGTTGTAAGCGTTTACCAGCCCGATCAAATAGTTTTATATCAAACTGGCTTTCAAGATTCTTGAGTGACTCACTCGCAGCGGATTGAGACATATTTAGCGCTTCGGCAGCTAAAGTAATATTTTGAAAGTTAGCGGTCGCAATGAATACTTCAATTTGCTTGAGTGAATACTTCAATGATAAAGCCTTAGTTTAATAAATCGGAAAAACCGAATAAAGATATATAATAAACCTGTTTTACAGATATGTTAGTTGGGCGTATTGTTTCTGGCAAGTTAAATTCAATTGGAGAAATCGTATGTCTGGCTTTATGAAAGAAACTGTCACGAGTGTGAAGCATTGGAATGAAACATTGTTTAGCTTTACGACCAGTCGTGATCCGTCTTTTCGTTTTAAGAATGGCCACTTTATTATGATGGGGCTTGAACACGAAGGTAAGCCCTTGATGCGTGCCTACAGTATTGCCAGTGCAAATTATGAGGAAGAGCTGGAGTTCTTTAGTATTAAAGTACCTGATGGTCCGTTGACATCTAAGCTTCAGAAAATAGAAGTGGGGGACCAGATACTGTTGAGTAAAAAACCGACTGGCACCTTGATTGTTGATAACTTACTGCCTGGCAGAAACCTATATTTGATTAGTACCGGTACTGGCTTGGCGCCTTTTATGAGTATCATCAAGGATCCGGAAACCTATGAATTATATGATAAAGTAATTCTAACGCACGGTACGAGATTTGTTTCAGAGCTGGCCTATCAAGAGCAAATCAAAAAGGAGCTTCCGGAAAATGAGTTTTTTGGTGAGTTTATCAAAGACAAGCTTATTTATTACCCAACCGTGACACGTGATGAGTTTGAAACTCAAGGTCGAATTACCGATGCGCTGGAGAGTGGCAAGCTTGTTAAAGACTTAGGGCTACCAGAGTTAAACCTTGATGATGATCGTTTTATGATTTGTGGTAGCCCAAGTATGCTTAAAGATACTTGTCGTATACTTGATGATATGGGCTTTGTTGAAGCGCGTCAGGGGAATGCCGGGCATTACGTAATCGAAAGAGCTTTTGTCGAGAGTTAGCCCTAAATAATACTCACTAATTGACTTCGTCTTCAGGCGGCTACGTGATGGGAGGGCAGTGATATTCATCTACTGTCAGCCCTTCTTCAACACTAAATAAATGAACGTCAAACCCCCACAAACGATGTATGTGCTTGAGTACTTCGTCTGTACTTTTACCCAAGGGGACTCGGCTGTTTGGTGTGTGCCTAAGGGTCAGTGATCGATCTCCTCTTAAATCAACATTCCACACCTGAATATCTGGTTCGCGCATACTCAGGTTATATTGCTGAGAGAGCTTTTCTCTAACATATCGATAACCTTGCTCATCATGTATTCCAGTTACTTCATAATGACTCTGCTGGTCATCATCACGAATTGCGAAGAGTTTTAAGTCCCGAATTACCTTAGGTGAAAGGAACTGTAGGATAAAGCTTTCATCTTTAAAGTTTCGCATGGCAAAATCGAGTGTTTCCAGCCAGTCTGTGCCCGCGATATCTGGGAACCATTGTCGATCTTCATCCGTAGGTTGTTGGCAGATACGTTTGATATCCTGAAACATGGCAAAACCAAGCGTATAAGGGTTGATGCCGCTGTACCATTGGCTATCAAAGGGAGGTTGATAGACCACCGCTGTGTGTGATTTTAAGAACTCGATAATAAAGCCTTCATTCACCAAACCTTTGTCATACATCGTATTCATGATGGTGTAGTGCCAAAAGCTTGCCCAACCCTCATTCATTACCTGAGTTTGTCTTTGCGGGTAGAAATACTGGGCAATTTTTCTCACGATACGTAGTACTTCCCGTTGCCATGGGGCAAGCATGGGGGCATTCTTCTCAAAGAAATAAAGCAGATTCTCCTGCGGTTCTTCAGGGTAGCGTTGATCTTTCTCGGCTTCTTCTTTGTCGCCGCTGACAGGAATGGTTCTCCACAGCTCATTAACTTGCTGCTGCAGATGGAACTCGCGCTCTTCTTGTCGTTTCAATTCTTCTTCAGCTGATATAGGAGCAGGGCGCTTATAACGGTCAACACCGTAATTCATTACTGCGTGGCAGGAGTCTAGAAAGGTTTCTACGGTATCGACGCCATAACGGCCTTCACACTTTGCAATATAGTTTTTGGCGAACAGAAGGTAGTCTATTATTGCGCTGGCATCGGTCCAGGTGCGGAACAGGTAGTTGCCTTTGAAAAAAGAGTTATGACCATATGATGCATGCGCGATGACTAAGGCCTGCATCATCAAGGTATTCTCTTCCATCAAGTAAGCGATACATGGGTTAGAGTTAATAACGATCTCATAGGCGAGCCCCATTTGGCCGCGCTTATAACCTTTTTCGTTTTGTAGGAACTGTTTCCCGTAAGACCAGTGATAATAGCCTAGAGGCATACCGACCGAGGAATAGGCATCGAGCATTTGCTCAGAGCTAATCACTTCAATTTGGTTAGGGTAGGTGTCTAGCTTATATTCTTTTGCTATGTCTGAAATGGCATCATCAAAGCGTTCTAGCTGTTCAAATGACCATTCCGAGCCAGTCGCAATATAACTCTTTTTACGCTCTTCATTTTGTTTGTTGTCTTTATCTGTCATGCCGGCTTCCTCTGAAATAATTCGTGGAAGACAGGGTAGATGTCACTCTCGTCTTTAATGTTTTGCATGGCGAAAGAGTCCTCAAACTCCTTAGCCAGTTTTTCATATTCATGCCACAGCATTTGATGATCTAGCTTAGTAATCTCAATGTAAGCAAAATATTGCACGAGAGGTAGAATATCGTCTTTCAAGAGCCTCGAGCACTTGGGTGAGTCATCGCTCCAGTTGTCACCATCGGAGGCTTGTGCGCAGTATATATTCCAGTCTGACGCAGGGTAACGCTTGTGGATGATTTCTCTAGTTAACTCCAATGCGCTAGAAACGATGGTCCCGCCTGTTTCCCGTGAATAGAAGAACTCCTCCTCGTCCACTTCCTTAGCGCTGGTATGGTGGCGAATAAAAACAACCTCAATTTTTTGATAATTTCGTTTTAGAAACATATAGAGCAAAATATAAAAACGTTTGGCGATGTCTTTATGCATGTGAGTCATGGAGCCCGAAACATCCATTAAGCAAAACATAACGGCGCTGGTGCTTGGGACGGGTTGCTTTATATGTTGGTTAAAGCGTAAGTCGAACTCATCAATCCAGGGGATGTTTTTGATTCGTTTTTTAAGCTTTGTGAGTTCTTCTTTTATCTCTTTGATTCGAGCATGTTGAATATCGTCTTCAGGGTCTAGCTTTTTAAGCTGCTCCTCTAATTCTTTTATTTTTTCTCGTGACTTGCCTGTGAGGGCTAGCCTTCTTCCATAGGCCTTTCTGAGAGAACGTACGATATTAATTTTTGAGGGATTGCCGGTATTGGTAAAACCTGCTCTTAGGTATTTATATGAGGTGGTATCCTTCAGCTGTTTTTTGACCAGGTTGGGTAGCTCCAGGTCTTCAAACATAAAGTCGAGAAACTCTTCCTGAGATATCTGAAAGACGAACTCGTCCATGCCTTCACCAGAGTCGCTCGCTTCTCCTTCACCCGCACCGCCTCCGCCGGCTCCACCAGGTGGTCTGGGGAGTTGGTCTCCGGTATTGAATTCTTTATTCCCGGGGTTAACTGCCTCGCGCACGCCACCTTGTCCGGAATTAAAAACCGGCTCGTCGAGGTCTTTGCTCGGGATGCTGATTTTTTCGCCGCGCTCCATATCGGTAATGCTGCGTTTTCCAACTGCATCGGAAACCGCTTTTTTGATATGTTCGCGATAACGGCGAAGAAAGCGCTCACGATTCACTGCGCTTTTATTCTTGCCATTAAGTCGGCGATCAATGATGTGACTGATACCCATAATACATCCTGGTTTCGGCGTGGCTCGGGGTGACCATGGCTATGGTTTAATGGTGCACCTTCTGGCTAAATCTATTGTATGGAAGAAGGGTTTAAACCCTTCTTCTGCTACTGTGATTTACGGACGCGTAAGTACCATTCCGCGAGTAAGCGAACCTGTTTCTTGGTATAACCGCGTTCAACCATACGCTCTACAAATTGCTCGTGTTTGTCTTTATCCTCATTTGAACTTTTTGCATTAAATGAAATGACAGGAAGTAAGTCTTCGGTATTTGAAAACATCTTCTTCTCGATGACAGATCGAAGTTTTTCATAACTCTGCCAGGAGGGGTTCTGCCCATTGTTGTTGGCACGTGCACGCAACATGAAATTAACAATTTCGTTACGGAAGTCTTTAGGGTTGCTGATGCCTGCTGGCTTTTCGATTTTCTCTAACTCTTCGTTGATAGCGGCCCGGTCAAATATCTCACCGGTTTCCGGGTCTCGATATTCCTGGTCCTGTATCCAAAAATCGGCGTAGGTAACATAACGATCAAATATATTCTGGCCATACTCTGAATAGGATTCTAGGTAGGCGGTCTGGATTTCCTTGCCAATAAACTCAACGTAATTGGGAGCAAGAAACTCCTTAATAAAACGCAAATAACTGTCAGCCGCTTCCTGTGGAAATTGCTCCTGTTCAATCTGCTTCTCTAATACATAAAGTAGATGTACAGGGTTTGCCGCAACTTCAGAAGTATCAAAGTTAAATACCTTGGATAGTATCTTGAAGGCAAAGCGGGTGGATAAACCATCCATGCCTTCGTTTACCCCGGCATTGTCCTTATATTCCTGAATCGATTTGGCTTTGGGGTCTGTGTCCTTAATGTTCTGGCCGTCATAAACTTTCATCTTCGAAAATATGCTGGAGTTTTCAGGTTCCCTTAACCTGGAAAGAACGGAGAACTCCGCAAGCATAGTCAGCGTATCAGGGGCACAAGGTGCTTGATTTAAGGAGCTATTCTTAAGTAGCTTATCGTATATTTTTATCTCTTCAGTTACCTTGAGGCAATAGGGAACTTTAACGATTGATATACGGTCCAGAAAGGCCTCGTTATTCTTATTGTTTCTAAAAGACTGCCATTCAGACTCGTTTGAGTGGGCAAGGATTACGCCTTCAAACGGAATGGCGCTCATACCCTCTGTCGAATTGTAATTACCTTCCTGGGTTGCAGTAAGTAGTGGGTGCAATACTTTAATGGGGGCTTTAAACATCTCTACAAACTCAAGAATACCTTGGTTAGCAAGACATAGACCGCCGCTGAAACTGTAGGCATCTGGGTCATCTTGCGAGTACTCTTCGAGCATTCGGATATTCACTTTACCGACTAATGAAGAGATATCCTGATTGTTTTCATCTCCGGGCTCGGTCTTAGCGACGGCTATCTGATCCAGAATTGAAGGCCAGATTTTTACTACCCTAAATTTGCTGATATCGCCGCCGAATTCGTGGAGCCGCTTAACCGCCCATGGAGACATAATGCTTCCCAAATAGCGATTTGCGATACCGTACTCTTTTTCGAGGATATCTGCATCTTCATCTGGGTCGAATAAGGATAGGGGGCTTTCATTTACGGGTGAGCCCTTGATGGCATAGAAGGGGGCTTTCTGCATCAGAGCTTTTAACTTTTCTGCTAATGATGACTTACCGCCCCCCACAGGACCTAATAGATAAAGTATTTGTTTCTTCTCTTCCAAACCCTGGGCTGCATGCTTGAAAAAAGAGACAATTTGCTCGACACATTCCTCCATGCCATAGAAATCTTTAAACTCGGGGTAATGCTTAATGACTTTGTTGGAGAAAATTCGGCTGAGACGAGGATCTTTGGAGGTATCGATGAGCTCAGGTTCACCAATCGCAATAAGCATGCGCTCGGCAGCGGTTGCGTAAGCGCTCGGATCGTTCTTACAGATTTCCAGGTATTCTTCCAGACTAAACTCTTCCTGCTGAGTCAGTTCGTATCTAGACTGGTAATGACTAAAAATACTCATAAGGCCCCCTAAAGGAAATATTTACCGCTCGAGCGGTATTACTTTACATATGTTCAGTATCCTGCTGCGTGTCTCTACATTACGATTAGTGAGTGCTAGGGAGATAACAAAACTGATCGCCGAAGTCATAGTCACAAGGTCGCAATATTTTTTAACTGGTTAATATTTGTTCTATGAGTCTAGACCAAATGGCTAAAGTTTTCTTTACTTGGAAGAAAATTTAAATGAATTGTCACAAAACATGACAATATAGAACTTAAGAAAGGGAGCAGCTAGCCGGTCAGGATAAACGATATATTTTTATGCCTGACCACCAGCAGAAGGGCTTAACGAAAATAAGATGAAAGCAGTTTAAAAGCGAATTTTTTCCTCGTCACTTAGGCCAAGATTGTCCCAAACTTTTAAGTTTGGTTCGGCTTGATTAAGTGTATAAAAATGTAGACCCGGAGCGCCAGCTTTTAACAACTGCTCACACATTTGACTTACCACTTCTTCACCAAACTTCTGAATGCTAACAGTATCATCGCCATAAGCTTCGAGCTGTTTTTTGATCCAGCGTGGAATTTCAGCACCGCACATGTCGCTAAAGCGAACCAAGCTGCTGTAGTTCGTGATAGGCATGATCCCAGGAACAATAGGAATATTGATGCCCATTTTTTCGCAGCGGTCTATAAAGTAGAAGTAGGAGTCTGCATTATAGAAATACTGTGTGATGGCACTGTTTGCCCCAGCGTCAACTTTCTTCTTAAAGTTAAGAAGGTCAGCTTCTGCAGAGGGTGCTTGTGGGTGAAACTCGGGGTAGGCCGCGACTTCAATGTTGAAGTGATCTCCGCTGTGCTTGCGGATAAACTCAACCAGCTCATTCGCATACTTTAACTCGCCGGCTGAACCCATTCCAGACGGTAGATCACCGCGCAAGGCAACGATTCTATTTACACCGTGCTCAATGTAATGATCAAGCAAAGAGGCGATGTTTTCAGTTGTAGAGCCAACGCATGAAAGGTGTGGGGCGGTTGATATGCCTTGGTCCTGTAGCTTTAACACTGTATCGATGGTGCGCTCTTGAGTAGAGCCCCCGGCACCATAGGTAACAGAAAAGAAATCGGGTTTGCGTCGAGCTAATTCATCTCTAACGACCTGCAACTTTTCCATACCAGCTTCAGTCTTTGGAGGAAAAAACTCAAAACTGAAGCGATGTTTAAATTGCTTTTGGCTGTGCATGATAATGTCTCTATTAAATTTGGATAGATGGAGGCGTGTATTGCGCTACGCCTCCACAGAGTATTAGTATTTGTATGATTCTGGCTTATATGGCCCATCAACATCCACGTTGATGTAGTCAGCTTGGTTCGTGGTCAATTGCGTGATGACACCACCAAAACCTTCAACCATGTCTTTAGCAACTTCTTCATCAAGTTTCTTTGGAAGTACTTTAACGTAGATGCTTTCCTTCTTCTCTGCTTCCATCAAGTTAGCGAATTTACGTTCATAAAGATAGATTTGGGCCAGTACCTGATTAGCGAATGAGCCATCCATAATTCGGCTAGGGTGACCCGTGGCATTACCCAGGTTAACCAAGCGACCTTCAGAAAGAAGAATCAAGTGATCATCAGCTCCCTTGTCACGATAAACCTTGTGAACCTGTGGCTTAATCTCGTCCCATTCCCAATTTTCACGCATATAAGCCGTGTCAATTTCATTATCGAAGTGGCCGATGTTACAAACAATAGCGCCATTCTTAAGTGTCTTAAGCATACTTGCATCACAGACATTGACGTTACCTGTCGTGGTAACAATCAGGTCGGTTGTTTCCATTAGTAGCTTGTTAATACCTTCTACAGAACCCGTGTTCACACCATCTAAATATGGTGAAACAACTTCAAAGCCATCCATGCAGGCTTGCATTGCACAGATTGGGTCGACTTCAGTAACTTTTACGATCATACCTTCCTGGCGCAATGAGGCAGCAGAGCCTTTGCCTACGTCGCCGTAGCCAATTACTAGTGCTTTTTTACCAGAGAGTAAGTGATCTGTACCACGTTTAATGGCATCATTTAATGAGTGGCGGCAGCCGTACTTATTATCGTTTTTGGATTTAGTTACAGCATCGTTAACGTTAATCGCTGGAACTTTTAGCTCACCTTTCGTCATCATTTCTAACAATCGGTGTACGCCTGTTGTTGTTTCTTCAGAAATACCGTGAATATCATTAAGCAGTGCAGGGTACTTGTTATGCACCATCTCAGTCAGGTCACCACCATCGTCAAGAATCATATTGGCATCCCAAACTTTGCTACCATCTTTTTCAGATAGTATGGTTTGCTCGATGCACCAAAGGAACTCTTCTTCTGTTTCACCTTTCCAGGCAAATACTGGAATACCCGCTGCTGCAATTGCCGCTGCTGCATGATCCTGAGTAGAGAAAATGTTACATGATGACCAGCGAACGTCAGCACCAAGGTCGACCAAAGTTTCGATTAGAACTGCTGTCTGGATTGTCATGTGGATACAACCCATGATTTTTGCACCAGCCAATGGTTGTGCTTCTTTATATTTTCTACGTAAAGCCATCAGTGCAGGCATTTCGCCTTCAGCGATTTGAATTTCTTTACGGCCCCAATCGGCTAGATTGATGTCGGCAACTTTATAATCTGTGAAGCTCATAATTATGTCCTGTCTTGTGGGCCGGATTGCTTTCCGGCCAACGTAATATTGAGTGCAGGCTGAAGTAGGTTCAGTCTGTCGTATTAGTAAAAATTACTGTCTTTAAACCTTTGCAGCTGCTTTCAAGGCATCGATCTTGTCAGTTTTTTCCCAGGTGAAAGCGGTGAAGGTCTTAGTTTTCTCTTCGCCGTTTTCCTTGTAACTATAGGTATGCTCAAAAGGTTCGCGTCCGAAATGTCCATAGGCAGCAGTAATTTGGTACATCGGATAAAGCAATTCTAGTTGATTCTGGATTGCATAAGGTCGAAGATCGAAAACTTCACGGATTATTTTCGCGAGCTCGATATCTGAAACTTTACCAGTTCCAAAAGTATTAACAGAAATAGAAGTTGGTTCAGCAACGCCGATAGCATAAGAAACCTGGATTTCACAACGATCAGCTAAACCCGCAGCAACGACGTTCTTGGCAACATAGCGGCCCATGTAAGCAGCAGAGCGGTCAACTTTTGAAGGGTCTTTTCCAGAGAATGCGCCGCCACCATGTCGTGCCATACCGCCGTAGGTATCAACGATAATCTTACGGCCTGTTAAGCCAGCATCACCGACTGGCCCACCAATTACAAAGTTGCCGGTTGGGTTGATGTGATACAAAGTATTGTCACTTAGCCACTCAGCAGGTAGAACAGGTTTGATAATGTTTTCTAATACTGCTTCACGCAAGTCTTCTAAAGAGATGCTAGGGTCGTGTTGCGTGGACAAAACCACAGCATCCACTTTTGGTGTTTCACCTTCGTAGTTGATGGTCACCTGAGACTTAGCATCTGGACGCAACCAGGGTAGTGTACCGTTCTGGCGAAGCTCAGATTGACGTTGTACCAATAGGTGTGCGTAATAAACGGGAGCGGGCATTAAGCTTGGTGTTTCATTTGTTGCGTAGCCGAACATTAGGCCTTGATCACCAGCACCCTGGTCTTCAGGTTTAGAGCGGTCAACTCCCATGTTGATATCGACTGACTGTTTACCTATGCCATTAAGTACCGCACACGTAGCGCCATCAAAGCCAACATCAGAGCTGTTATAGCCGATGCCAGTAATCACGTCTCGAACAATGTCTTCTAGGTCTACATAGCAGGAAGTAGTCACTTCTCCGGCAACAACGGCCATGCCGGTTTTAACTAGCGTTTCGACGGCAACACGGGCAAGTGGGTCGCGGGCAATGATAGCATCGAGTACTGCATCAGAGATCTGATCTGCAACCTTATCCGGGTGGCCTTCTGATACAGATTCAGAAGTAAATATACTGTATTCGCTCATAGTCGTTTCCTGCACAAATTAGTTAATACTGCTATTGATAGGTTTTATGAATTTTCGTAATTGAATTTGAAAGCCATTACGGAGGCCGATAAATGCATTTTTTTCTTCAATAAAGCCAGCACGTTCTGCCCAGCTAAGTAATTCTTGGGCTTCAAAGCCAAGCCAAAGGTCTCCACAGCTTTCACGAGCCCATTCCTGATTGTGGTGGGCTAAATCACAAATAACCAATGAACTGCCAGGCTTTAAAATTGCATAGACATCAATAAATATTTGAGCAGGGGCGGGAACATGATGTAAAACCATATTCATGACAGCTGCGTCTACTTGCGGCCTTTCGTTTTTGTTGCACAAGTTTTTATAGCTATGGGTATCGCCTAATTCAAAGGTAATGTTGTTCAAACCTTCACTTAGCGCAAAAGCACGCGCTTTATTTAGCATATCTTGAGAGTTATCGATGGCAATAACGGATTTATATGTCTCGCTAAGCGGGCGTAGAAAATGACCTTCTCCTGGCCCAAATTCAATAATGGTTTGTTCTGCTAGATTGGCGCGCTGCTCTTGCAGAAGAAGCTCAAAGCTTGCTTGCGCATATAAGCTATGTTTCGCAATAAGCTCTTGTTGTTCATGAAAGCGGTCTGCATTGCGCGAAAAAAATGCTTGCGATTGAACTGCACGTTGTTCCTGAATACATTTGATTTTGTCTTGTAGGCTTTGATCAAGCGGGCACTGGTCAACTAAGGAAAATAATTGTTCAGTAGTAGACTTTACTCGCTGTGAATCGAATGAGACTGGACGACGATAAAAGACGGCATTACCTTCGCGCTGTGCTTCTACAAGACTTGATTGGCTGAGTACCTTTAAATGGTGACTCATGCCAGACTGTTTGGTGTTAAAAAGTTGAGTCAGCTCGAGTACGCCAAAGGTCTCAAACTGCAGTACCTGAAGGATCTGAAGGCGAAGAGGGTCACCGCAAGCTTTGAGAGCCTGGCTAAGGAGGTGGATGTCGCCGCAATTAATCGGTTCTACTTTCGAGGTGCTTATCATCATAGTTTTGAAGTATATCAATATATATTGATATAGCAAACACAATATCAATATATATTGATATTGTGTTTGGTCTAAGTGAGCTGAGGGGTTTTCAATCCAGATACTCGATTTACAGAGTGTTGTTAAAAGTGCCGAGGTGGCTGCCTAGAACAATAGGTCATCAATTTCTTGCTCTTCGTTTACTGGTTCTGCTTCAAGAATTAGCTCTCCAGCAGGTAGGTCTAAAGTAAACTTAGCGCCCTCGCCGGGAGTTGATTCAACCTCAATGCTACCTCCGATCTGTTGCGAGAGCAGGTTGACGTAATATAAGCCCAGGCCGACACCATAATGTTCTCGATTGTGTTCGTTATTTAATTGCCCGACTTCGGTAAAGACCCGCTTATGGTCTCGCGGGTCTATTCCGATGCCTGTATCTGATACTTCAAAGATAATGCGTTGTCCGCTAGTGGGGTTGAAGTCAGTGTTAAGGCGAATGTTGACGCTACCGCTTTGAGTGAATTTGATGGCATTATCAACAAGGTGCTGCAGCATTGAATAAATTTTCTTTTCATCGCTTAGCATTGTTAGGCCATCAGGGTAATCAATTGAGAAGTCCAAGCCTTTTTCAAGCGCTGCTTGCCTGAAGTTGGTTTCGAGCTTTAAGGCGAGAGAGCTGATATCGAAGTTTTTTGATATCATTCCCTGAGCGCCCAGAGAGGCGCTGGAGATATCGATCAGGGTTGTAATAATTGCGTTGATCTGGTTAGTGCTTTCAAATATTCGGCTAAGGGCATCGATACCAGATTTACCCAAAGGAGTCTCTTCGTCTTTTTTCTTCAGGGCTTTTGAAAAGCCAAGTATTCCATTGAGAGGGGTTCTGAGTTCATGGCTCAAGGTTGTTAAAAAACGGCGTCGAGACTCTTCTGCTTTGCCCAGATTTTCTTCCGTTGCGATTGATTGGGCAAAGCGATTAGCGGTATCGCATAGCATTTTGTAGTGCTTGATTTTACTTAGTAATTCTTTATGGCTAACAGGAGGGTGTATAATTTCGTTGCCGCCTGCTCGATAGTATTTTTCCTTGTCTTCGATGCTGGCCTTGTCAGAGATCAATATTGTAGTGAACGCAGAATCCTTTGCTTGCAGCTTGAAAGAGATGACTAGCTGGATGCAACGAACCATATCATTGGGTTGGTCAAGTATTAAAAACGTTGTAGGAACTTTCAGGAATCTGCTTTTCAGCTCATCTTCATTACTAATTTGCTCGACCTGGTAGCCGCTCGAGATTAGAGCGTCAACGAGAGCTGCGTTATTGTGCTTTCTTTCGCCGTACCAAATGATAGAGGTGAACGTATTGAATGACTTGGGTAAGTTCATGCACTGGACTCTGTTATGTGTTCTTTGCTAGTACTTCATACAGACCTTCCAGTACCAGGCCTAACTCATTCTCGAGGTTCTTAGCGCTATCTTTCATACCTTCAAGTTTGTCACTTGCTTGATAGGCTAGTGCCATTAGTTGTTCTTCCTGATCTTCGTCCAGGCCTAAGGAAAATAGTTTGGCTTCCAGTTCAGTAATCATATCAAGCATAACTTGTCGAACAGTGACATCATGTTCAGCAAGTTTATTGGTTAGCTGTTTGACCTGTTTTTCGGTCATACCTATAGCGCGGCCTAGTACATCTTTACGCTGGTCGGTCATTGATATTTGAGATTGAAGTGTGAGCAGTCGGCCATCGCAGATGCTTGATAAAACTGCGAGGTGATCTTTGAAACGACCGTAGCGGCTTTCATCGTCAACTGGCATATCATTTATAAGTACACCCATGGAGTCGCTGCAAACCATCGTTCAGACGCCAATGCTGATAATTCGCTCTTTAGAGTTTCTGAATTTGCTTAGTACGCGAGCTTCCATAGAGTCTTGCGAGCAATTAATAAAAACACTAGGGGTGCCATAGATGACAGCGGATGCGCTCAAGCCGAAGCCTGATGCAACTTCACATAGTTTTTGTCCAATGCCTTCCAGTGTTGTGATTTCCTGAGAGGTTTTCACGAATTCGATTATTTGGCCAAGCTCGCTACTTGATGTCATGGCTTCCATGGCAACTTTCATGGCGTTGCTGGCATCTTCCTTCGCTTTGTTTGTTTCGGCTTGGTGATCTATAAAGTAATTGACTCGTTCAAGCACTCGCTCCGGGTCAATTGGTTTGGTGATGTATTCGTTGCCGCCTGCTTCAAAGCCCGCAAGATGTTCTTCGACATTATCCATGGCAGAGACGAAAACAATGGGAACAACGCTGCTTTCTTTGTGCTTTCTAAGCTCGGTACAAACTTCGTAGCCAGTCATTCCGGGCATGTTTACGTCTAGCAAAATGATATCAGGTACTTCCTGGCTTACCTGATCCAGGCATTCTTGGCCGGAGCTGCATTCCACGATGTTAAAGTCATCTTCGAGAATCATTTTTAAAAGCACACGGTTTGACTCGACATCATCGACAACCATGATCGTTTTATCTGACATGCACTTTTTCCTGCTAAAAGTAATTTTACCTTTACTGAAGGTAGCACAAATCTCAGTGTTTGCAGATACTAAGTGAACTAAGTTTGCAAAGTGAAAAATGGGCTATAATGTGAATTAGAACTTGCTTGAACCGGCCACCTTTCTTGAAGGTAGGGTAACGGTTGGGTCTAAATTATTAGTATCACTAAGGAACATACATTGAATATTATTCAGCAAGGCTTCAATGCTTGTCTGCCTTCGATGGTTGAGAGTGACCGCGACTTTATTCATTTCAAGATCATGGCTTTTATGTGTTGTTTGATCTTTGTGATCGGCTTATACAGTCTAATTAAGTGGTCTTCTGTTGGTTACGACGCACTTGCCGCCTGGGCATGGTTGCTGGTCATTGGTGAGCCTCTATTGCTAATTGCGAACAAGATGGATCGCTTTCCTAGAATGCTGATAGCAAATACACAGGTATTCCTGGCATCTACGTATTGTGCTTGCCTGGTTTATTATCTTGGCGGTCTGCAGTCAGCTCATTTTTACTGGCCTGTTGTATTGATCGGTTTAGCGTTTACGGTGTGTGACCGAAAGTGGGGTGCCTTTTGGAGTGCGGTAATGTTTGCCGAAGTAGTTGTGTTTATCGTGTTGGAGCGCGGTGGGTACGAGCTTCCTGTGTTTGAGTTGAGTGATAAGCAAGATAAAATTAATACTTACTCTGGTTTTTTATTGCCAGTTCTGGCCCAGGCTTTTAGTCTTGCGTATATGTTTAAGCTTAGAAATGAGGCGCTTGAGTTTGCTGCCGAGTCAACCAAAGAGTCATGCTATCAAGCGGAGAAGGCTAAAGCATTAACTGACCAGTTACAGACCATTTTAGAGCAAGCGAGCCATTCGGCTAAAGCTTTGCTTGATACTTCTTCTCGTTTATCTTCTACGACAAAGATTATGAATGATGATAGTCAATCTATTAGCGAGAGGGTTGATATCCAATTAGAGTCCTCGCATGAAATGAATAATACGCTTCAAGATATGGCTAACTCGGTTAAACAGACCGCTACAGCAATGGAGGTGGTTCGCCTTAAGTCTGAGCAAGTGCAGAAAAATACGATTTCTAGTAGTGAGTCGATGCGAGAGACTATCGACTGCATGGAAAAAATAAAGGACGGTAATAATGATATTCTGGAATTTATGGGCGTGATTACCGCTATCGCAGAGCAAACAAACTTGCTGGCGCTAAATGCTGCAATCGAAGCCGCTCGCGCTGGTGATCAGGGGCGTGGATTTGCGGTTGTGGCGGATGAGGTCAGGACGCTCTCGCACAAAAGTAACGAGTCGGCAGAAAAAATACGCCTGCTTCTGGCTGTTGCGGAAGAGAGTATCGACCAGGGCTGTATGGTTGTGAACGAAACGGGTAATCGCCTGGAGGCCGTCACCTCCGAAGTCGAAGATATTGCCCGAGAGATAAATGTTTCAGCCGATGCGATGGGTATGCAAAGTCAAGGTATTGAGGGTGTTGTGAGCAATAGTCAGTATCTAGATGAGGCTTGCCAGGAAAACGCAGACTTTTCTGCAAAGCTGGCGTCAAACGCCCAGTCGTTGCTTGATATAGCTGAACACCTGGGGTCACTGTCTTATACAATGAGTGATACTGTTAGTCAGGCATCAAATATGAAGCGTAGCTAAGTCTCTTCTTGATTGTTTGGTTTGGTTTGCTGCGCTAATGCCCAGTCGATATGTTCTGCGACCAAGGGGGAGGCAGTTTCTCTACTTCGTTTTAAGGCTGCAACGATAACTAATGACTGTGGCGCATTTCCAAGTGCGACGGCTATATTTCTTAACCAGGATTCGTAGCCCGCTCTGCGAATGGGTGATCCTGCGGTATTCGTTAGGAAGGTTTCTTCATTCCAAGAGAATAACTCTAGCAGAGTGATATCATCTAGCTTGTTTCGGGGGCTAAAGTCTGTCTCTTGGCTGGGTTTTCTGAACTTGTTCCAAGGGCAGACGAGTTGGCAATCATCGCAACCAAAGATTCTGTTCCCCATAGGCTTTCTTAGCTCTAGCGGAATCCTACCTTTTAACTCAATTGTTAGATAAGAAATGCAGCGCTTAGCATCTAGTAAGTACGGTCCTTCAAATGCTTTTGTCGGGCAGGCAGTGAGGCAGGCCTTACAGCTACCACAGTGTTC
>NZ_LWGG01000531.1:0-272 GCF_001635365.1 Oleiphilus sp. HI0128
GCTAACGCTTGCAGTGTTTTTTATGTTTGCCATGCTGACTCGACGTGGGCCTTTAAGCATCGCACCTTTTAGCGAAGCATTTCAGCCTTCTATTACAAAGTTTCGAGCACTGTTACTTTCTTGCCAGCCAAATCTGAAGGTACGCTAATATCTCTGTCTTTTACGAATAGAAAAATGGCACCGATTGGCGATATGCCGATAACTTCGTATTCGCCCTTGCGCATAAGCTTTCCAGCTTTTGGGCTACTCAAGGTTTTAATGATCATACCTAA
>NZ_LWGG01000532.1:0-679 GCF_001635365.1 Oleiphilus sp. HI0128
CACCACTAACAATAGCGCTGAGTAAGGCAACCGAAGCGGGTGCGAGCACCAAGCCATTGCGATAGTGGCCGGCATTGATATAAAGGTTGTCAAACTCCTTCATTTGGCCAATATAGGGAATGCCATCTGGTGAGCCTGGGCGTAGACCCGACCAATGCGCACTGATAGGGCAGGAGGCCAAGCCCGGGAAGAGGTCTATCGCCATATCTGCCAATTCCTCTTTTGCTTGTTCCGTTGTGCGCTTATCAAAGCCGACGTCTTCCAGAGTGCTACCTGCCAGTACCTTTCCGTCTCTACGTGGAATCACATACTTACCATTGTTCATCACAACCCGGTTGACCAGGCCAATAGGCGCATCAAAAATTAGCATTTGCCCTTTAACCGGCTTAACCTCAATACCATCACTTTTCGCGACACTGCGACTCCAGGCGCCACTACAAATGACGACGGCATCAGCTCTATGCTCATCACCATTATGCAGCTTAACGCCATCGAGTTTGTCTTTATTCGTCAGAAACGATGAGACTTCAGCGCCCTCATGAATAGTTACTAAGGGGTTACGCTGCAAAGAGGTATACAAAGCCTGCAGTAAACGAGGGTTACGGATACTGGAAACTTGAGACATCCACAAACCATCTTTAACACCTTCACGCAAAGCAGGCTCAAGCTCATAGATTTT
>NZ_LWGG01000533.1:0-298 GCF_001635365.1 Oleiphilus sp. HI0128
CCGACCCACATAGTCAGCCATATCCTTATCAAACTCTTTACAGAACTCAGGGTCATCTTTGAGAGAAAGGTATTTCTTCTCAAGGTCTTCAAGCGATGACATCAAAGTCTCTGAAACAAATCGACCACCATAAGGGCCAAAATGCCCTTTATTATCAGGAAGTTGAGCTAACAATTCTTCAGTAATTCGTGTATTCGCTGGTACTCGACACCTCATCTACAAAACTTGAAACTTTAGAGTGGTCTTTCACACCCTTACGTAATTCTACACCGCCACTTACATCTACCGCATAGGGGCG
>NZ_LWGG01000534.1:0-324 GCF_001635365.1 Oleiphilus sp. HI0128
AATCCTGCAAGATTATTAGAAACGTCTTTATCAATACGGCTAAGAGTAGAGTCTGGTGCTTCGGGTACTGTAAATACTCGATACATACTCTCTATGCTTGCCTGAGCAAACTTCTGCTTATGGTATAACTTGTCCAACATAGCTCACAACGTAGATTCAATACCCAAAATTTGAACGGGCGCTAGTATAGTCGGTCGTACAAAGGATAACCAGCCAAGGTCTCTTGCAATGGACCAATATCGTTTAAAAAACCTTATTGACTGGGAAGAATTGCCAAATCACCACTCTTTTGAAGCGATGCCAGCAACTGCTCCTTTAGATTTT
>NZ_LWGG01000535.1:0-280 GCF_001635365.1 Oleiphilus sp. HI0128
CTATAGTGAGCGTTGAGTGTTTTCAAATCTGAGTCAGTGAAGAAACTGGCGATACCATAGACACCATCGATATCCGATTTACTTAGCGTTTGTTTTGGCTCCCGCTTCGTTAATGGGTCCTGCCTTGGTGGCAGAGGTGGTAGCTTTTCAAACGCATTGAGATCTTCATTGTCTTTGGCGCCGTCACCAAAGCTAATATCAGGAGTAAGGGTTGCGTATAGCCACTCGGTAAAGGTGTTTGACTCACCACTTGGGTCTCGATTAGCCAAGTCGGATTGTG
>NZ_LWGG01000536.1:0-555 GCF_001635365.1 Oleiphilus sp. HI0128
ATAATCATTTTTCCTGGTTCTGAGCTACCTTTGGATACGGATAAAAATGCACCCATGTTTAGTGCTTCCATATCAGATTCTTCGAGTACTTTTACTTCAAAGTTATTACTTCTGCTTGCTAGCGCTAGTGCTTGCTCTGCTAGGTAAGCAGGTGTACAGACATTTCCGGGTAGGTTGCCAAGCGTTCTGGTTGTAGCCATGCCTCTCGCCTGAGCTTGAGCGATCACAGTTGCTTCGCTCAAGGCTTGTTGGTCTGCAGTGCAGCAGACGACACTGATGTTTTCCAATATGATGGCCGGAGATTTTTTGCTTTTGTACTGATCGAAAGTGTAATGCTGGTCAGAAATTGAGCGAACGAGACTGTTTGCGAGTTGTCTGGCGCTAATGTCTGTGCCATCTATAGTATTGTCCAAAAAGCAGTGTAAGGATTTTACTTTGGCGCTTTTCGCTTGACTTGCTAATGCGCTGAAGGCCTTGTTTAGGCTGCTTAGGTTTAACTTCTTTTTGTCTCCCATGCCCAAAAGAATAACGCTATTAGCGTGTTCGCTACGAAGG
>NZ_LWGG01000537.1:0-551 GCF_001635365.1 Oleiphilus sp. HI0128
TACCAACAACTTATCAAGATGTCGGGTTGCCTGGTTCGCTTCATACAGACCGTAAAGCTCATTACTTTTGTGGAAAACTTCCGATTCAGGTGAGTTGATGTATTTAGCTTTGTCGTCCCCTAAGGTTCGCCCCCCAAAAGCCACAGTCTTACCGCGGCTATTTCGAATAGGGAACATTAAGCGATCTTGAAATAGATCAAAGGGGTTGTCGTACTTATCGAGAACGGTTTTGGTCTGAATGAGTGACTTTAAGGTTTCTGGGGCGGCTTTAGCACTCAGAAAATCCCGCTCGGCCGGTGCAAAGCCGATAGCGAAGCGCTCAATCACTTCGTCCGACAAGCCACGCCTTTTCAGGTAGTCCTGAGCACGCGATTTATTGGCATGAGACTTTAGCGCATCCCTGTATTTCAGATTTGCGTACTCTAAAGCTTCCCACAACTTTGCTTGAAGGCTGTATACCTTTTGGACTTTTTCGTCTCTCGGCACCTCGATGCCAGCGATCTTCGCCAGCTCTTCAACCGCTTCATTAAAATCCAGGTTATCGTGTTCGC
>NZ_LWGG01000538.1:0-30171 GCF_001635365.1 Oleiphilus sp. HI0128
AATCACGGCTACAAGCTCTTTTTCGGTACTGAAGATAACGCCGTTTTGGTTCATGAAGGTGCTGTCTGCTTTATTCAGTTCTAGAACTTGTCCCTTATAATCACAAACAAATGCACCGGCTTCTGAACAGATACACGCGGTGGCAGCAAAATCCCAAAGGCTACCGCCGCCGTCTTCTTTTTTGGGCGGCTTAAAGTAGCATGCGGGTGGATTTTCTAAAGCCTGTATGGCGTTCATTACTGCACCGCAGTGATGAATTTCATTGATTTGAGTTAAGCCCTTATTTGTACGCCATTGGTCGATTGCTTTGTGGATATCAGGAAAGTCAGGCCTTTTTAGAAGGCTGCGATCACAGGGGAGCGTTAGCTGCTCAGTACGAAGTTCGTTTTCCGGGCGCCAGGCTTGGCCATTCAAATAGAGGCCTTGCTCTGTAATAGCCGAGTACATTCTGTCTTTTACCGGGTCATATACCACACCAATTAGAGATTTACCTGTTTTCGAAACCAGGGCGATTGATACAGAATAACCAGGTCTTGCTTGTGTAAAGGCTAGCGTTCCATCTATTGGGTCAATGCACCAAAAAGCTTCTTTTATCAGGCGTTGCTTGTCATCTTCTTGCTCCTCACTGAGTACTGCCAAGTTGTACTTTCTTACGCTGTCGTCCAAATGATCAAGAATTAGCTTCTCACAACGCAAGTCGACTTCGGTTAGTACTTGTGATGCTTCGCTTGAACCTGTCGATTTAGTTAGGATTTCAACTTTCTTATTGGCATAAGTCATTATGACAGCGCCTGCCAGTTGGGCTGCTTCTCGAGCGTATTGAGCGAGTTCCTTGAGATCAGTGGGGGAGAGTTTCATGCCTAACTCTCCTTAGCTTGATTTAGTTGCGAGATTACTTTGCGTGATTGCTGCTCACTGTAGGCGTTGACCTTCCAATGTTCAGGGCTCCAACCTTTAAGGAAGCGGTGAAAGTCGGCCCATGCCACTGAAAATAAAGGGCGCCAGGAGGCTTCAACCTTGCTAGGGTTTATATTGCTTTGGTGTTTGAGCAAAGCCTGTTTAAGTTGTTCAAAGTAGCTATCGAGTAGCTGATTTTCATAGCGCTGGCAGTCTTCTTCATGCAAACAGCTGCCAATAAAGTAGGCCAGATCTTTCATCCCGCAGCCTCCCCCTACGTATTGAAAGTCTACAGCTGCTACAGACTTGCCATCTTCAGAGAAGCAAAAGTTTGCCAACTTGGCGTCGCCATGTACGAAGGTTTGATAAGGGCTGCTTGCGAGTGCGAAGTCGATTCGTGAGGCAGCGCTCTTTAGTGCTTGATCTTCTAGTGCTTCAAGCTCATCAGGGCGAGTATCGAGGTGCCAATATGTCCCTGTTTTCCATAAAGAGTCGGGTGCGTGCCCCATAAATTTGGCATGGAAGTTAGCTAGCCAGCCCAAGCAAGTGTGCATGTCTGTAAGCTTTGCTGACTCTTTTACAATAGGAAAACCTTCGGCTGCAAGGTCTTCCATGATGATTAAAAACTCACCCTCAGAGCTTGCAGTGTCCAAGCACTTTGGGACTCTGCTAGATTCATCGCATAGTGCGCTAAAATCTCTATACCAGGCACACTCAACTTGATAGGAGTATATTTTTCGTTGATGAGAGCGCTGAGTATTCCAGCCTCTGGGGTGCTGACTTTTTTCAGGAAGCTTAACGTGTTTTACGATGACTTGGCTTGCCTGACAGCCTTCCAACTTGTACCGGCTAATTACTCCGTAACCACTCCATAAGCTTTGGATATCTTCAAGCTTAATAATAGAACGAGCCCTGGTCACGTTTAAAATTTGAGACGATAGCGAATGGCTCATGCTAGGTGGCGCCTATCATTCAAAGCAAATAGCCCCTTTCCTAATCGGTAAAGTACCCAAACGCCAACTGCCAACATAATAGGAACCCCAATGATTGCGCCAATAATGGTCACGATCAGAATCCAGGCAATGACTAAACCAACCAAGGCTTTCCAGAAAGTTGTGATTAACCAGTCAAAGTGGGAATACAAGAAGGTACCGTCGGCATCACCCCGCCAGATATAGCTCATAACCAATGCTATGATCGAAGGCCAGCCGGTAAGGAAAGCCGTCAGAATAAACGCTGGCGTTAACAGGCCACTTATAGCACTAAAAATATGTAAGGCATAAATAAGGTAGGTGATTTTAAGCAAGGATGCTGAAGGCTTACCAGGCATATCGGGGAACATTGAGTTTGCACCTTTATATTGACGGTTTTGGTGGAGTTGTAGCTAAGTAAACGATATGGCGAGAAGTATTTAATGGCAAGTTAATCATTAGAAAACAGTGTTTCAATGTTATTAGAGTCAACAACTCTTGGGCGGTTTCTGTTATTGTCGTGAAGCGCTTTTGCACTAATGACATTTAAGGCCAGGGCTATCTCTCATTCGATACGAAATTACGAACTGCTGCTCGTTGCGGTGACGCTTATTGCTGCTGCGGGATGGGTGTTCACCAAAAGCGCCCTGGCAGAGTTTTCACCTTACATCTTTTTAGCACTGAGGTTTTCATTAGCGGCGCTGGTGCTGGTTCTAATGTCCTGGCCGCAATTGGTGGTGCTTAAGCGGCATCAGTTTGTTAAGGGAATAGGTACGGGTATCCTGTTAGGTTGTGCATTGTTGCTTTGGGTCTTAGCGGTGGACCAAACCGATAATATCGGCGAAGGTGCTTTTATCGTGAGCTTGGCAGTCGTCTTCGTTCCGCTAATCGCGCGACTAATCTTTGGTACCAAGATCACCTTCTACCTTATTTGTGCGTTGATTCCCGCAGTTATTGGTTTGGCGCTTTTAGCATTACGGGCTGAGCCAGGAGGTGGTTTGGGCTTTGAATTTAAGGAATCCCATGCTTTCTTCTTTATGTCAACTTTGGGTTTTGCGCTGCATGTCATTTTGACGGGGCGTTATGCACAAGGTATCTCTTATATGGCTCTGACATCTTTACAGCTTGTCGCCATTGCAATCGTCGCGACAGTTGCCGCACTGCTAACTGAGAGTTGGCCAGCTGATTTATCCTATATGGCTTGGGTGTGGCTGTTGTGCAGCGCTTTTATCGCTACAAGTTTACGTTTCGCCTTGCAAACTAAAGCGCTAGCAAAACTGGACCCAAACAGTGCGGCCATGGTTTTTATTCTGGAGCCCGTGTGGACAGCAATCTTAGGCGCATATTTCTTAAGCGAAAGAATGACAAGCAATCAGCTGCTGGGTTGTGTGTTAATTTTTTGTGGGATACTGGTTTACCGCATACCCTTGTTACGAAGCTATTTCCGTCGCTATATAGAAGGTAGGAAGAAAGCGCCACTGAAAGAGGAGTCGCTTTAGTCTTTTGCTTCTTCCATGCTGGCGCGGCGCTCGATTAAATAATGATAGCGTGAATACTCTTTGTGGTGACGGGGAATATGTCTGACTCGATGCAGGTACTCGTCGACTTCTTTCAATAAGCTAGCATCCGCACTGCGTTTATATAGTCGTAGTAGTACTTGCGCCAAATTCAGGTTGAGCGAGATATGCCTTGGGGTGAGGGGAAGGGCGCGTCTTAGCTCCTCTGCTGCCTCTTTAACTTTTTTCTCTCCATAGAGTTTGATACCCATTTTATTAATTTTAGCTGCTCGCTGGCGGGTTTCACTGCCAATTCCCTTGTTGAGCTGCGAGTAAATATCTTCAACCAGTGCACTATCTTCTTTTGCCAGGTCAGCCGCGCGTTCCAGTAAATGTTCCGACTTGTCCTCTTCCCCCAGACTGCTTAGTGTTTGTGCTGCTAGTTTAAGGCTACTCGCAGAGAGGTCTTGAGCGTCATGACTTTCGCCTAGCAGGTCGTCAAGAGCTTGCTTGGCTTCGTCGATGTTGCCGATATTTGCATTGACATTGGCAGCGACTAATTTTGTATGCTCTTCGATATTCCCCTGATTAGCGAAGCGTTTGGCACTTTTATCAAGCAAGTCGAAGGCTTCCTTAACATGTGGGTTGGCATTGATATCGCCACCCTCTTGCTTGGCAACGTCTGCAAGGTAATTAACGAAATCGAAGCAGTGTTCTGGCCGGGCGTAGACAGACTGTTCACTGTGCTTCATTACGTTTTGATAGGCTTCGATTGCGCCCTTACTATCTTTATTTTCTGAGCATAGCTCTGCCAATTGCTTTTGTCTGTGCAGGGAGTTTGGAGACCGCGAGATAGCTTGTTCGACGGTTGCCTGGGCCTCTTTGGTTTTATCTTGTCTTTGCAGTACCTGCGCAAGAAGGTCCAAAGCTTCAACTTGCTCCGGGTCTTTGGTAATTATGACCCGTAGTAGTTTTTCTGCATCCTCATAATGTTTACGCCGAATCATGATTCTTGCCAGCCCATATTCGGCCCAGGTAAAATCGCTTGCTTTAAGGATGCCTTCGTATAGCTCGCGTGCCTCGTCGATGTGTCCGATTTTACTTAGCAGCCAGGCTTTTGTCTTCATGCAGCGAAGTACGTAATTGCCTTTCTCGGCAATTTTCTCGTCACAATATGCAATTGCTGAGTGATAGTCGCCATCATCTATAGCAGTGTCAATTGCACTCATCGCTTCTTTCATTTTTAGCGCTTTGCTTAAGCGTTGTTTCAAATCATTGGGTGTGATCGGTTTTACCAGGTAGCCATCGGGTTCGTTCTCGACGGTGCCCATAACCTTACTGCGATCAACTTCGGCTGAAACAATAAAAAATAAGTCCGAGAACTTTAACAGTTTCTTGTAGCGTAGCTCCTCAAGTAACTCCTGGCCGTTTTTGCCTTTGCCTAAGTCATAGTTGCACAGCGTAACGTCGTAATTGACGTTCTGAAAACCTGAGACAACATTTTGTGCACTGCTTGCTGTGTCAACGAGCTTAAGGCCAAGTGACATCAGTGTCTTTTTGGTAGAAAAACGGAAGGAGTCTAGTTCATCGACGATGAGAAAGCGTTTCTTGGCAAATTCTTCCAGTGACATAAGGTTTTATATGAGTGTAGATTTATGAGCTCAAATATGAGCGGAGCATGCCGCTTGGTAGGCGGGTGTTTATTTGATTATAGGTTAACTTGAGCCATTGTCTTTTTTTATTGTGACTCTATTTTAATCTTGATAGCTTGCTGACAATCACTTCTAATCATATTCCGGCCAGCACTTTTAGCATCGTAAAGCAGGCCGTCGACTCGGTTTAGAAAGCTTTCTGCGGTGTCGCACTCTCTTAGTATGGATAAGCCACCTGAAATAGTGACACTTTCTATCGGGGTGCCACCTTTCTTCTTGGTGAGCTTTGTTTTTGCGACGTTTGCTTGAACCTGATGAGCGACTGAGCTGCCACCAGCTGCTTCGGTATTAGGGAGTATGATTGCGAACTCTTCGCCGCCATAACGGGCAACAAAGTCCCCGCCTTTCACGCTGCGCTTGATCGTCTCGGCGACAAAGCGTAGTACCCGGTCTCCAACAAGGTGTCCGTGCGCGTCGTTTACACGTTTAAAGAAATCAATATCCAGAAGAATTAAGGCTAAAGGGCTATTATCTAGCTGGGATTTTTTTATCGCAGTACTGAGCTGCTCATCAAAGCCTCTTCTGTTACCTACGCCTGTAAGGCTATCTTGGTAGACCTCTTCGCCCATTTTTTCTAGAGACTCCTGAAGGCTGTTAATCTCTGAACTTAGATGATAAACCTTGCTGAGCGCTTGGTGGTTTCGGGATCTGCACTTCTTTGTTTCTGCTAATAGAACCTGAATAATTGATTGAAGGGAGTTTACCTCGGGGTCATGAGTCAGGTCGTCTGCACAGGAATATAAAGCAGCGCTATAGGACTCCATGCCGCTATTCAGTTCGCTTAATTCGGATTGAAGTAAGGTGATCAAGGCTCTTATCGCTTGACGCATTTCACTAAGCTTTTGTTCAGGAATTTCAACGAAATATTCGTTGAACAAATGTTCACAAGTGCTCGCGGAAAAATCTCCGCCTTTGGATATACGTTTATCAATCGCTTTTTTTAGGTCGAGTTTTCTATCTGCATAATATTCGTACCAAACACTATAGACTTCAGGGGTGGCGGGAATAGACAGTTCATTTATTTTTGCAACAGCTAATCGCAGCCACTTGACGCTCTCGGATAACTCGACATTTTGTCGATTATTTGAGGGCGCGTCAGAATACTTGCTCATGGGTATACCTGTTTAAACTATTACTACATTATATAGTCGAAAAGTAACTGAAATGTTAGCAAAACTTTGTTGAATTAATTTGACACTTGAGGTGAGTATTTTGTAACGCTTCCATCACTACTATTGCTACTTTGTAAATTCGTCAATCATTCGTAAGGTTAAACCCCATATGCGTCGGCTTTTGTACCAATAGCAAGGCACTGTTAGTGATACCCCGCGAGCCTTCCATTGCATACTTTCACGGTTGGCCGGAAGTTCAAAATGCTTGATTGGCACCCATAAAGTTTCAGCGACTTCATGGTTTAATACAAAATCCACATTCAGCTGTAGTTCGAAGGTGAATGCTGAAATAACCATTGGTCGTAGACCTGAGTGGGTTTTGGTGAGCTGGTCAGATATGCGCCCTAATGGTGCTAGGTGGCCGGCATCTAAGCCTATTTCTTCTCGTAGTTCGCGCAGAGCCGTGTGATAAATATTGGCATCTGTAGCGTCCATCTTACCACCAGGAAAAGCCATATCACCAGACCAGGGGTCACCCGGTCGCTCGGCGCGTTTGATCAGCAAAACCTGACGACCTTGGCTAGGGTGATCCCGAAAAATAATTGCCACGGCAGCTCGTGTCATCCACCTTCTACCGGGAATTCTTTTACCTTTGTTGTGCATACCTTGCTTGTCATAGCTCTATTTAATTTGAGAAAAATTACCTTAACATACTAAAGATAATTCATCTTCATAAAGCTCAGTGCCTGAGCTTATTCACATTAAGCAAGTTGTCGCTTATTGAAAGTAACCGTGACTCACAAGCTATCATGAGAAAAGCTTGAAGTAGATAAGTTTGCGTGTTTGAATAGCATTAAATGAGTAATGGCCGATTCTAGGCTCTGGCTCTTTATCTTCCTGTAACCTTGAGCGATAAGAACTGAAATATGCTTGATGATATAAAAGAATTCTTTGACCGCTTTGTGCGAGATTTTTCTTCATTTGATGGGGCCCTGATTGCAAGTCGATACCAAGCGCCTTATTTGGCTGTCACTTCAGATGCCGCAGTATGGGAGTGTGCAGCGCCGTCTGACCTGGTCGAATATTTCCAAAGCTTGCTTGATAAACACTCTGCAGAGGGTGTAACACATACCAAGTACGAAAACCTCGAAGTCACCGAGATTGGCCGTAGCTGCTTCCTTGCCTCAGTCACATGGACGATGATGAACGATTCGGGCGACACGGTCTCTAACTGGCGTGAGTCTTATAACTTGATCAAAACAGCTGATGGCTTGAAGATTTTTACGTCTATCGACCACTAAGTGTCCTTGCTGAATATTCATTAAAAAGCCGATGCCTTCAGTGTCGGCTTTTTCTTTTCTGCTTTCCTTAAAGTTTTTCTCAAGCGTTGCATTTGCTCTTAATTGCTTCAAATAAGCTATATTTAAAGTATGAGCCAGTTCTTATGGCATTATTCTTTGTGGAGAAGGGGCACATTACTTATGACTAAACCAAGCGATGACGAACTAAAAAAAGCCTTAGCCAAAGCTGCTGAAATGCGTGAAAGTGGTGTGGACTCTGACTTCATAGCCAAGTCTCTGTTAAGCTTAAATTACCGATTTGAGGTGTGGCAGAAAGTGGTAGATGCAGCAAAGCATTATCTGCACTCAGGTCAAGCCACGCACGAGCATGCGGTGCTGGTTAAGGCTCTAAGAGATGCAGAAGCAATCGACTCCCGCAATGAAGAGCATGAGCCGCCTCTAGGCTTGAGCTAGTTCGCTAAGCTTGCCAGCATTTTCAACGTTTTTTAGCTCAAGTTTCGCTAATTGTGGTGTGGATAAATCAATGCCCTCAATAATGGACGCCGTATATACCGCGTCATTCACGCGAAAGATTGTTCCCATCAAATGCTTTCGAATCGTTGCCGTAACTTTTGTATTTGGAATTCGATCAAGATAGATCCACAGCGTATATTCTAGTGCGTAATCACCCGCGTGCGTAAGTGCCCACTCGAATTGCCGGGTTTGGTTGATTTTAATATCGGGTTTTTCAAGGCAGTTTTCTTGCGCAAGGCTAAAAAACTTATCGATTTTCGCTTTGAAGTCTGCCAGCTGTTTTTGTCGTTCGTCTTTTGTTTTGCCATCAAATTCAGGGTAGCCAATGTTGTAGCTCAAGGCTTGGCGTACGCCATCAGTACTCGCTACGCGACTGAGGTTATCGATTTTATTTTGAATGAACTGATTGTTCCGCACGAGCGTTCGATGGTTATTACGGATGTCGTAGAGAATCACATATATCAGCGTTACCTTGCTGATGACATACTCCGTTTCATCATCGCCGATGACGACGACGTCTCCGTCTTCGAGAATTTGCGTATTCAGGATGATTAAGCCGCTAATAATATCAGGTGCCCAGATGTTGCTGGTAAAGGCTAGGAAGGCAAATAGGATTCCGAATATGCCAGTCGTTTCCAGCATACTATCGGCGCCCCAAATTTTAATGAGGGTGAACAGCGTTGCCAGAATGATGACAAACAGGATAATGATATCTACTAGACGGCTTGAGTAGGTGTCTAGAAAAACAGGCTTCTCATCAACAACTTTTTCGAGGCCGAACTTCTTGCGAGATTGGCGGCTACAAATACTGTAAATCAGGATGCTGAGATACAGAGTGGTGAGACTTAAACCCAAGTGTATAAAGAAGTTTTCGTAGCTATTGTTGAGTCTGAGAAAAACCAGATGGACGATATGAAGAATCAGCACCAGGCCGTTTAAGGCGCGAAACAGTGTGACTTTGACGCCGCTATCACGTGCGCCATCAATGAAGCTTATAATCGGCTTTGCATACAGGAATAAGCCAATGTTGAATACAAATACCAGAATATGTGCTGTCCATGTTGTTGTGGACAACTGCGGTAATAACCACTCTAAAGCTTGCATAGTAAAAGACGCCTAAGAAAAGTGAGCTTGTGTCGCATTGCTTCATGCAGACGCCAACGGTCAGATCTTAGCTAATTATGATGAACTTTAGACTTGAATCAAGGGAAAGCTTCGCTTCTCTTCAAGCCTTTATAGCTCCAGGCGTTTAATTAAGCGATAGAAATTACTTCGGTTTACGCCCAAGTCACGTGCTGCAGCCGCCTGGTTTCCCTGATGTTGGTCCAGAATATGAATAATATAATTTCTCTGGAAATCATCGACTGCGTCTTTAAGATTACCTTTTGGTGTAAATGAAAAAAGGTTACTGTTCTCTTCATTCACTAGCGGGTGTTCCTTGCCGTTAGTTTTTGGCTGACCGTTTTGAAGGTGAATATCCAGGTAGGAGGCGTCGATAACGATGGAACGGTTGTGTCGGCCTTGATCAGCAATCGCTTTTAATGCTGAGCGGCTGAGCATATGTTCTAACTCTCGTACGTTTCCGGGCCAATCATATTGAGTGAGGAGGTGCTTGGCATCGCTCGTGATTCTGAGTCCTTCGACACCTAAGCGCTTTTGATTTATTTCTAGTAAATAACCCGCAAGTAAGAGAATATCTTTGCCTCTTTCTCGAAGAGGGGGTATGTGAACCGGGTAGACACTTAGTCGATGGTAAAGGTCTGCTCGAAATCGATGTTCTGCGACCTCGTTTTGTAAGTCGCGATTGGTTGCGGCGACGATACGTACGTCTACCTGAATGTTCTTATCTGAGCCGACACGCTGAATCTCGCCGCTTTGCAGCGCTCTGAGTAACTTTGGCTGGATGGACAAGGGAAGCTCACCAATTTCATCAAGAAAAAGTGTCCCCTCATGTGCGATTTCAAATTTCCCCGCTCGGTCTGAAACCGCGCCAGAGAATGCGCCTTTGACGTGACCGAATAATTCACTTTCTGCAATATTCTCGGGGAGCGCTGCACAGTTTACATAAACCAACGGCCCTTTGGAGCGTGGAGACATATTGTGAACTTGTCGTGCGACGAGCTCTTTACCAACACCTGTTTCACCGAGTACCAGTACACTCAAGTCAGATTGTGCGACGATATCTAGCTCATCTTTCAGATTCATCATCACATCGCTCTGGCCGATCATCTCGCTGTCAGAGCTTTTCAGCAAAGTTTGACTGACTAATCGGTGGTGAGCTGCACTGGCTTCAAGTGAATCGATTCGTTCGGCTGCCTTAACCGCCGCTTCGGTGAGTTTGGTAAATGTCCTCAGCTGGTCCTTATCAATCTGGTCAAAGGTGCCAGGTTCAAGCGCATCTAAGGTAAGTAGTCCCCACGGCTTTTCATTAATTAATAAGGGAATGCCCATACAGTCGTGTACATCAGGGTGTTGGTTGTTTTCACCGATTAATCCATCGTAAGGGTCAGGTAGGTCTGAGTTCGCCTCAAAGTGTACCAGCCCTTTTGAATGGATCACTTGAGACAGTCTGGGATGTTCAGTAATGATGAATCGTCTTCCTAGTACGTCATCGCTTAATCCTTTCATTGCAATAGGGCGAAGTTGACTGCCTTCCAGTTTCAAAACCGCCGCCGCATCGAACGGAAATATATTCTGCATATTGTTAAGCAGTCGCTGATAGCGACTTGCTTCAGGTAAGTCTCTAGGGAGGTCGGAAATGATCGACGTAATCGTCTCGAATAATGAACCTGTTGTTGTCATATCTACCTCACTGTTGTCGAAATGATTTCTTGCTAAGGCGGTCATTATGATTTCCCTTGTTATAAATATTGTTATTTTTCAGCGCTTTATGTGTTGGTACGAAACTTGAGTATAGCTAGGTGAGACCTCCGGAATCGAAGCGGAGTATGGCAGTGAGGGAGCGGTGTTAATTTGATTGAGGTCAAGTAAACCGTCTTTTCAAATGATCTATCCACGAAGGAAGGAGGTATCTACCACTTTAAGGGTAGGTGTGGTTAGAGAGGAAGATAACGTTTTGAGAGAGACGTTGTAAGAAGATAGCAACACATATTTTTGGAGTAGTAACTTTTTTCGAACATAGCACTTCTTATAGCTTTATTGGGGATTCACGGCTTAAAGGGGGAAGTCGGACAAAAGACCCAAACGACAAATAGCGACAACAATTAACAGGAGTTCGCATACGATGAAGAACACAAAACATATATTGTCAGCATTAGCTCTAGCAATGGGCGTTGGCATGGGAGCCGGGGTTCAGGCAGCAACAAACACTGCACCAACCTTAACCCCTGAAGAATTCGACAAAGCAAAATCCATGTACTTTCAGCGTTGTGCGGGTTGTCATGGTGTATTACGTAAGGGGGCAACAGGTAAAAGTTTGATGCCTGAAGAAACCCTTAAGAAAGGAACCAAGCGTCTGTCTCGTATTATTGAGCTAGGTACTGAAGGTGGCATGAACAACTTTGATGATCTCTTCACTAAAGATGAGATTGACCTTCTTGCGAAGTATATTCAGTTGGAGCCTCCTGTTCCACCAGAGATGTCTTTAGCGATGATGAAAGAGCGGACCAAAGAATATATCGCTCTTAAAGACTATCCAACTAAACCTCTACATGGCCGTAATTGGGAGAACTTCTTTGTTGTCATTGAGCGTGATGCAGGTCTTGCTGCCATCATCGATGGTGACAAACATGAAATTGTTGCACACATCGATACGGGTTATGCAGTACACGTAATCAAGGGTACTGAGCACCATAAAACTGATCATGCGAAAGACGTAGGTCGTTTCTGGTACACCATTGGTCGTGACGGTAAGGTTAACAAGATCGATTTATGGCAGACGCCAGACAAGATGTTGGTAGCTGAAACTCAAATGGCGTATGACGCACGAGATATCGCTGTTTCCGGTGATGGCAAATATGTTATCGCTGGTGGTTATTGGCCTCCGCACTTCGTAATCATGGATGCAGAAACACTTGAACCTCTGAAAGTAGTTTCTTCTCGTGGTGTTAATGTTGACGGTGAGTATGTCGAAGAGTCTCGCGTTGCGGCGATCTACACAACACCTAATGAGCCAACTTGGATGGTTGCGATCAAAGAGTTAGGTCAAATGTGGCAGGTTGATTACAGCGACATCAATAACCTACGTATTGATCAAATGGATACTGCTAAGTTCTTGCATGATGGTTTCTTTGACCCAACAGGTCGTTACTTCCAAATCGCAGCAAACGCTTCAAACAAGATGGTTGTTGTTGATACGAAAGATCGTAAGTTAGAGAAAATGATCGATGTTGCTTCATTGCCTCACCCGGGTCCTGGTGCTAACTGGACTGATAAAGAGTGTGGCCCTGTTGGTGCAACGACTCACCTAGGTATTGGTGAAGTATCTGTTTGGGGCAACGACCCGATTGGTCATCCTGACCAAGCGTGGAAGCTGTGCTACACAGTTGAGACAGACGGTGCGGGCGTATTTATTCGTACCCATCCAACATCTCAATATGTATGGGCAGATCAGCTTAAGCACCCAGAGCCAGAAGTTCAGCAAAGTGTTCAGGTATTTGATAAGGACACACACGAAATCGTTAAAACTATTCGTGTAACTGAAGAAGAAGGTAAAGCGGCCTTGCACATGGAGTTCAACAAAGATGGTACTGAGGTTTGGGTATCTGTCTGGAACCGAACTGACAACAAGAACCCAACTGGTGAAATCGTTGTTTACGATGCGAAGACTCTTAAAGAGATTACTCGTATTAAAGGTTTAACAACGCCTACTGGTAAGTTTAACGTGTTTAACCGTGCTAACCACAAAACCTAATTACCGTTAGTAATAGTTATCTAGGTAATTAGTACTCCTGAAGAAGAGTACTTAGGTGCTCTTCTTCAACCTTCTCGGATTTAAGTAATTGAATTTTAGAATATTAAAGTTCTAGGGAGTCTCATCAATGAGTGCAGCAAATCTTGTTAAAGGTCTGATGACGAGAAAAATATTGTTCGGGGCGACAGTCACGGCAGCATTATTTTTCATGTTAGTCGGTGTCATCTTCTGGGGCGGATTTAACACTGCGATGGAGCAAACCAATACCCTAGAGTTCTGTATCAGTTGTCACGAAATGGAAGACAACGTTTATAAAGAATACCAGTCAACTATTCACTACACCAACCGCAGTGGCGTTAGAGCAAGCTGTTCAGATTGCCACGTGCCTGATCCATGGGTGCATAAAGTTGTTCGTAAGATAAAAGCTTCTAATGAGTTATGGCATAAAGCTTTGGGAAGTATTGATACGCCAGAAAAGTTTGATGCCAAGCGCTTCACGATGGCAAAGAAAGTTTGGGGTGAAATGAAAGCGACAGACTCACGCGAGTGTCGAAACTGTCATGACTTCGAAACCATGTTGCCAGAAAACCAAAAGCCTCGCGCTCGTAAACAGCATTTGAATGCGATGACAGCAGGTAACACTTGTATTGATTGCCACAAAGGTATTGCGCACAAGCCTGTGCATGATGAGTTGACTGACGAAGAAATTGACGAACTCACTACACCAGACCCAGAAATCGCAATCGGTATTCCGGCTCACTGGCAAGAATTTTTAGATAAAGAAGCTGCTGCTAAAGCAGAGAAGAAGCGTTTAGCAGAAGAAGCGGCTAAGAAAGCAGCAGAACAAGCAGCTAAAGCAGCGGAAGAGGCAAAGATTGCGGCAGCTTTAGCTGCAGAGAAAGCTAAGAAAGAGGCTGCAAATAAGCCTAAGAAAACTGAGGCTAAAAAGGCTCCCGCCAAGAAAACTGCTGCAAAATCATCTATCAATTGGGCTGCAGTACCTGCAAGAGAAATCGGTGTTTTCTATCCTGGCCAGGCGTCAATGGAGTGGGTATTAGGACGTAAGCATGGTGGTAAGCGTTCATTCACGAAAGGTGATCGCTGTATGGACTGTCATGAGGAAGAAATTGCAGATATTGGACAAAAGATTGTGACAGGCGAGAAGCTGGAAGATCAGGTGATTCCCGGTAAGCGTGGCAGCATTCCAGTGGCGGTTAAAGCAGCACATGATAGCAAGAGCTTATATATGCAATTTACTTGGGAAGATACTGAACACCAGCCAGTACCCTTTGCAGAAGGTGGCAAGATGGATGCGATGAATCAAATGAAATTGGCCTTTATGTTAGCGACTGACGAAGTTGAGTACGCAGATCGAGCAGGTTGCTGGGGAACCTGTCATGCCGATGCCGATGACATGCCTTTCGCGCCTGAGGGTCAGAGTGTAACTAAGTATCTAAAAGAGAGCCGTACGAAGATTGAGCTTAAAGGCCGAAACAAAAAACCGCTTGGTGGTTGGGATAAGCGTAAGGAAGACGCTGAGATCAAAGCAGAATTTGACGCTCAGCACTTCATGGATATCGTGCGCTACAAGTCGGGTGACAAGAGTATTGAATACGGCAGTATCTTGGCAGACCGCTTGATGAACGAAGGTGTGATTAGTGAAGCGATAGCAAACAAAGTTGGCAATAAGTGGGTGGTTGAAATCAAGCGTCCTCTGGTAGCTGACGGTGACGGCAATATCAGTCTGGACACCGCTCAAAGCTACAACTTTGGTTTCGCGATTCATGACGATTACAGCAACGGCCGTTTCCATCATGTATCACTTGGGTACAAATTGGGCTTCGATAATGCCGATGTAGAAATCAATGCAGTTAAGCAATAAAAGCTAGTAAATAAGAAAACGGTGAGCGTTATGTGGATGAGATCAGTCAAAAAAACAGGTAAGGGATTGGCAATAGTGCTATTCGCGAACTTGTTGCTGGCGGGCGTCTCATCTGCAGAACTTGTTGAAGTAAAGACACACAAGATGCGTTTCATACCGGAAGTTGTAACAGTCAATATTGGCGATACGGTGCGTTGGCTGAATGTCGAGAAGAGGCAGTATCACAGCGTATGGTTTGAAGGTTTGGGAGAGCCTGAAGGTGAATACTTCTGGCCCGAAGAAAGCGTTGAACGCTTATTTGATCGCGCTGGTGTCTTTGACTATCGCTGCGGACCTCATCCACAGATGAGGGGCAAGGTTATTGTTAAAAAAGCTGAGCTGAAAGTTTCTGAAGAGCGTGCACTGGAACTGGACTATTTAGTGAAACAAGACTGTGGATCATGTCATGGGATGCTGTTTAAAGGTGGTTTAGGCCCGGCTTTGTTGCCGGAAAATATCAAGGCATATTCGGTTGAAGACTTAATGGCTGTCATCCTACATGGTCGCCCTGGAACGCCAATGCCCCCATGGAAAGCTATTTTGTCTGAGGCGGATGCTAACTGGATTGCTAAAGCTTTGAAGTCGGGAGAAATGATAGATGCGAATTAAAAGCCTTGCAGTGGCCTTACTAAGTATTAGTTTGGGGGCGTGTACTTGTTTGCATACCCAGACGGAGCCCAGGGCAACAGGTGACATGGGCGTCATTATTGAACGTGCTACTGGAAGCGTAAAGATCATCGATACCAGTGACAAGAAGCCCGTCGGCAGCATAGATCAATTGGGAGACCTTTCGCACGCTTCCGTTGTTTTTTCTCGTGACGAACGGTACGCCTATGTATTTGGTCGCGATGGTGGCTTAAGCAAGATCGATATCTTGACTGAAGAGATCAGTAAGCGAGTGATTCAAAGCGGTAATAGTATTGGCGGTGCCATTAGTCAGGATGGATCTTTAGTAGCTGTTTCCAACTACACGCCTGGTGGCGTAAAGGTCTTCGATAGCGAAACGCTTGAGTTGGTGGTGGATATTCCTGCGACAGAATTCATTGACCCAAGAAGCGGTAAAAGCAAACGCTCTAAAGTTGTTGGTTTGGTGGATGCACCCGGAAAGAAATTTGTTTTCAGTCTCTTCGATACGCATGAAATATGGGTGGCAGACTTTTCAGGGGAAGACAGCTCTAAACCCCAACTTACCAAGTACCGAGATACTGGCTTACAACCTTATGACGCACTGATCTCACCCGATGGCCGTTACTACATCGCAGGCTTGTTTGGTGAAGATGGTATGTCGAAACTTGACTTATGGCACCTTGAAAACCCGCCAGAAAAAATATTGCCAAATTACGGCCGGGGAGAGCAGAAGCTACCCGTCTACAAGATGCCTCACCTGGAAGGTTGGGCTGTTGCAGGCAACTATGCATTTGTTCCTGCCGTTGGGCAGCACCAAGTATTGGTGGTGGATATGAACACTTGGCAGCAAGTAGACAAAATCGATGTGCATGGTCAGCCAGTGTTTGTCATGGCTAGACCGGATGGTCGCCAAATTTGGGTGAACTTTGCCTATCCAAATAATGACACGCTCCAAGTAATAGATGCTGAAAGCCGCTCATTATTTAAAACACTAAAACCTGGAAAGGGTGTGCTTCATATGGAGTTTACTTCACGTGGTGAGCATGTGTGGGCTTCTGTCAGAGATTTAAACTTGGTGAATATCTATGACACCGAAACCTTGGATTTAATAAATCAGTTTGAGGCGACAAGTCCTAGTGGGATTTTCTTTACCTCTCGGGCGCATCGTTTGGGCTTATAAAGCTCCGGTCGCTCCAAAAACAAGAACAGTGAGAAAGAAAGGTGATGTGATGAATATACAAGCTCCTAGCAATACAGGTATTGAACCCGAAAGAGTCGTTCTGGATGACTTGAGCAGTAGTTTATTAGATTCCTATCAACGTAACTTTCCTATCACTTCACGGCCCTTTGCCGACATGGCAGAGCAGTTGAATTGCTCCGAACCAGATGTATTGACCAAACTCTTGGCACTTAAAGATAGCGGTATGCTGACGCGCATAGGGCCGGTATTTGACCATAAGCGAGCCGGGGCTAGTCTCTTGGCGGCTGTGAGCGTTCCATCTGAGCTGACAGAAAAAGTAGCTGCCCAGATTAACGAATATGAAGAGGTGAATCATAACTACGGACGAGAGCATAGTTATAATCTGTGGTTCGTTGTTACGACACCGACTCCCAAATTTCTGGACTTGATACTGGATGATATGGAAAAGACGATTGGCTTTCCAATCCTACGCTTGCCAATGGAAAAGGCTTATCATATCGACTTGGGGTTTCATGTGGGTGATAGAAAAACGGATCGCCCCTTCACTCAGCACCTTCATAACACGAATAACCGTGAGTCTGGCGAAAAAATTAGACTCATTGAGAGCGGTGATGTCCTTTCTGATTACTTGCAACAGCGACTTCGAGAGCTAATACAAGATGGTTTTCCTTTAACCCGGAAGCCTTTTGAGCGCCTGTCACAGACGCTAAGCCAATATCAAGGTGAAGAGTGTTCAGCTGTTACCGAGTTGCAGGTGATAGATACGCTCAATTACTGGGTACAAAGCGGCCTGATTAAGCGTATAGGGTTGATTACCAATCATCACAAACTTGGTTTTAAAGAAAATGCCATGGTGGTCTGGAATATTCCAGAAGATCAAACTGACAGGATTGGTAAGATTTTTAAAGAATCCGGTTTGGTGAGCTTGTGTTATAAGCGTCGAAGACAGTTACCTGAGTGGCCCTATAATCTCTACTGCATGATTCACAGTCGGGACCGGAATCTGGTTGCAGAACATATTGAAAAACTGGTAGGGCTGGCCGAGCTTAAAAATACTGAGAAAAACATTCTATTTAGTACGCAGCAATATAAGCAAAAGGGTGGAGTTTATACGCGCTCGCAAAGGCAGCATAAAATTGAAATAGCCTCACCCGCTGCGAACCTGGCTTCGCTTGTTGCACCCTTATCACTTGCGGGGAATCATTCATGAATGCCATGGATTTGAAGATCATAAACCGTCTCCAGTATGGTTTTCCTATTTGTGAATACCCTTTTGCCGAAGTTGCAAAAGAGCTGGACATAAAAGAATCAGAGTTGATCGACCGAGTTGAGAAGATGCGTGCCGATAAAACGCTAACGCGCTTTGGCCCAATGTACCATGCAGAGCAGTTGGGTGGTGCACTGTCACTTGCGGGTATGGCGATACCGGAAGAGCGCTTTGATGAAGTAGCTGAAATCGTCAATGGCTTTCCCGAGATTGCTCACAACTACAAACGGACTCACGAATTGAATATGTGGTTTGTGATTGCAACTGAGGAACAGGAAGGTAAAGGGCGAGTGATCGAAGAAATTGAACGTCAGACAGGATTTAAGGTCTACGACATGCCGAAGAAGGAGGAGTTCTATGTTGGATTCTATCTCGACCTCGAATGATTTTTATCGCCCTCAAGCGGAGGACTTACCTATGGAGGAGGAAGAAAACTACTCACTATCGAGTATAGATCGCGAGTTGATCGTCTTGACTCAGGAGGGTTTGCCTCTTGCCCCACGACCTTATCATGTGCTGGGTTTGATGTTGAATATATCTGCCGATGAGGTGATGGCGCGTCTGCAACGTATGTTAGATGAAGGGATTATTCGAAGAATCGCTGCAGTACCCAATCACTACAAACTGGGCTTTAAAGTAAACGGTATGACTGTGTGGGATGTGCCCGACGAAAAGGTGAGTGAATTAGGACAAGCTTTGGGCGATTTATCCTTTGTTAGTCACTGTTATCACAGGCCCCGCCACTTACCGCTATGGAGGTATAACCTCTTTGCCATGGTTCATGGTAAAACTAAACAAGAAGTTGCGAAATATATAGAGCAGATCAATCAGCTATTGGGTGATGACTTACGAGCGAGCGATGCGCTCTACAGTACCAAAATATTAAAAAAGACCGGTCTACGAATCGGTCAGAGAGAAGCGCCACCTAGCGCTAAAAAGACCTGAACAGAGACCAATAGAATAAGGCGGAGTGCCATGTTTAGAATTAGCCAGTACATGAAAATTCTGCACGATCAAACGCCATTAGGGCCATTGCGAAAGCCGCCAGGACCCGTCGTTATCTGGAACCTGATTCGGCGTTGTAACCTAACCTGCAGGCATTGCTATTCCATTTCGGCAGATACTCACTTTCCAGGCGAACTAAGCACCGAAGAAGTCTTTACCTTGATGGATGATTTAAAGGCTTACGGTGTACCCGTCTTGATTCTTTCGGGCGGGGAGCCTTTGCTTCGGGATGATATCTTTGAAATTGGAAAAAGAGCGAAAAGCATGGGCTTTTATGTTGGCTTGTCGAGCAACGGTACCCTAATCGACGAAGACAACATTAAGAAAATAGCTGAAGTTGGTTTTAATTATGTCGGTGTCAGCATCGACGGCTTGCGTGAAAATAATGATGAATTTCGCCAGATGCAGGGTGGTTTTGATGCGGCCTTAAACGGAATTAAACTCTGTCGAGAGAACGGTATTAAAGCTGGCTGGCGCTTTACACTGACGGAACAAAACAGTGACGATTTAACTGCGCTGCTCGATATAATGGACGAGCATGGCGTAGAGAAGTTTTACTTATCCCACCTTAACTATTCCGGCCGTGGTAAGCGCAACAGTAAGCGTGATGCCTATTTTCAGACAACGCGTGAAGCTATGGATCTGCTATTTGACCGAGCCTGGAATGATGTTGTTTCTGGCAAGGTGACTGAATATGTTACCGGGAACAATGACGCTGACGGTGTTTACCTACTTCAGTGGGCTGAAAAGCGTTTTCCAGAACGTGCGCCACTGTTAAGAGAGCACCTTGAACGCTGGGGGGGTAATTCTTCAGGAATTAATATTTCCAATATCGACAACTTGGGAAATGTTCACCCCGATACTTTCTGGTGGAGTCATCACCTGGGTAATGTCAAAGAACGCCCGTTTTCAGATATTTGGCAAAATACCGACGATGAATTAATGCTGGGGCTACGCATGAGTCCACGTCCTATTGAGGGACGTTGTGCCAAATGTGATTACTTTGCGATATGTGGTGGTAATACTAGGGTGCGAGCTTTCAGTAGTGATGGTGAATATTGGGGAGAGGACCCGGGCTGCTATCTGGATAATCAGGAAATTGGTTTGTCAGAAGACGATATTGATGGTGCCGAGGCAGTTAATACGCACTTGCTTGAAAGTACAAACGCTACACCTCAGGCTGTTTAGGAGAGGCTTATGAATCAAGATAATTTTTCCAATGCTGGCCTAAAACGCCCACAAGAATTGTTTGCTAAAGGTTCTGAAAATAGACGACCTTTTCTACCCGGAGAAGTTGCTCTGATCGGCGCCGGACCGGGTGATCCTGAACTGTTAACCATAAGGGCTCATCGCTTAATCAAGCAGGCTGACTGTGTTATTTATGACCGCTTGGTCAGTGCTGAAGTGATGGAATTAGTGTCGCCCAGGGCAGAGTGTATTTATGTGGGTAAGAAAAGTGCCGACCATGCTTTGCCCCAAGAGCAAATAAACCAGTTGATTGTCGAAAAAGCGATGAGCGGCAAGAAGGTTGCTCGTCTTAAAGGCGGTGACCCTTTTATCTTTGGTCGTGGTGGTGAAGAGGTTCAGGAACTGTTGGATGCGGGGGTTGCTTGCCGAGTCGTCCCAGGTGTTACCGCTGCTTCAGGTTGTACGACTTATTCCGGCATTCCATTAACTCACCGGGATTTTGTTCATGGTTGCACTTTTATCACGGGCCATCTTCAGGATGATACGCTGGATTTACCTTGGCAGGCTTTGGCACGTGAAGATCACACTGTTGTGATTTACATGGGTATTAAAACATCACCAATACTGTCTAGAGAGTTAATTAATAACGGCTTGGCCGAAGACATGCCGGTTGCCCTAATCAGTAACGGCACCACAGAGAATCATCGAACCTATCGAACCAATATTTCAGATTTGCCAGAATTTGTTCTAGCGAACCAAATCAAGCCGCCAACACTGATTGTTATTGGCCGAGTGGTAAATGCTTTGGATACCGAAGGTTTTGATCAGGCTACTTTGCTTGATGAAGCCACCAGGCATGAACAGATGATGACTAAGGTAGGTTGATTGTGAGACAGCTGTTATTTCTCTTAAGTCTATTTTCCTCGTTTGCTATTGCAGGCTCACCGGAGCTCGCGTCTGAGCCCGAAGTAAATATCAATAGCAGAATGGGGCAGGAGCGATACCAAACTCATTGTCAGGCCTGTCATGGTGAGAATCGTTTGGGTGCAATGGGCCCGGCTTTACTTCCTGGGAACCTCAAGCGCTTGAGAAAAAATAAAGCGCTAGATGTCATTAAAAATGGCCGCGTAGCGACGCAAATGCCAGCATTTATGAGTACGCTTAATGACGCGGAAATCGAAGCTTTGGGTGATCTGATCTATACGCCTTTGAAAGAGATGCCGAAGTGGGATTTGAGTGATATTAATCAGTCTCAAAAAGTCTTTTTCAAGCCTGGCGACTTAGGTGAAAAGCCGGTTTTTGAAGCCGATATGATGAACTTGTTCATTGTCGTTGAGCTAGGTGATCATCATGCAACGGTTTTGAATGGTGATACATTTGAGCCTATCCATCGTTTTAAAACCCACTTTGCCTTACATGGTGGGCCAAAGTATTCACCTGATGGTCGCTTTGTTTACTTTGCTTCACGTGATGGCTGGGTGAGCAAGTTTGATATCTATAATCTAAAGATTGTTTCTGAAGTCAGGGTGGGGATTAATACACGTAACCTCGCTGTATCGAGTGACGGCCGCTATGCCATGGCGGCGAATTACCTTCCGAATAACTTGGTGATCCTGGATACCAAAGATCTGTCTCCCATTAAGGTGATTGATGTTAAGGATAAGGATGGTAATACGTCGCGCGTCAGTGCTGTCTACAATGCACCGCCAAGAAATAGCTTTATTGCTGCCTTAAAAGATATAAAAGAGGTTTGGGAAATAAACTATGAAGACAAACCTCCTGCCGGTTTCGTTGGTTGGGAGCATAGCTATCACAAAGAAGCGGGGGACGTTGTTACACCTGAACCTTTCCCGATTCGAAAGGCCAAAGTGTCAGCCTATCTAGATGACTTCTTTTTTAACCAGGACTATAGCTTACTCTTCGGTGCCTCACGTGAAGGCGAGGGGATTATCGTCTCGCTAGATGCCCGCAAAGAAATTGGTGAGCTAGATGTCCCGGGTATGCCGCACTTGGGGTCAGGGATTACTTGGGATTATCAAGGCAAAGAAGTGATGGCAACGCCGAACCTAAAGGACGGAAAGGTCAGCATTATCGATATGGATAACTGGCAGACAATTAAGCATATCGAAACAAAAGGGCCAGGCTTTTTTATGCGTAGCCATGAGAAGACACCTTATGCCTGGGTCGATGTTTTCTTTGGACCAAACAAAGACCTTATGCACGTTATCGATAAATCGACATTGGAGATTGTTAAAACACTGCAGCCTATTCCCGGCAAGACGGCGGCTCATATTGAATTCACCAAAGATGGTCGCTATGCCCTGATGAGTATTTGGGATATGGACGGTGCGTTGATTGTCTATGATGCGCAAACGCTTGAGGAAGTGAAACGCTTGCCGATGACGAAGCCTTCGGGGAAGTATAATGTCTTTAATAAAACCACTTACTCCCGTGGCACGAGTCATTAACATGATACTTTAAAGGGCGATGGGCATGAGATTCAGATCTTTAATATTAGGCAGTATTGCAACCATTGTGATCCTGCTAAGTGCTCAGCTCGCCTATGTATTAATTGCCTCTTATATCGGTCAAGCTGCTTCAAACTCCACATTAATTGGTGAACACAAAGACCTGATGTGGTTCTTTCTCAGCATATGCTCATATGCGCTAAGCTTCTTTTTGGGTGGTTTTATTACATCCTTAACGGAGAGCGGTGCGCCCGTGCTGAATGCCGTAACGGTAGGGTTTATCGTCGCCATGTTATCAATGCTTAGTGTTGGCGACCTTAGTGTGCTTAATACTCGGGCATTGATCATGGTGTTCTTCGGCGTCGCATTCGCCTTTCTTGGCGGCGTTTGGGGCGCGGGAGTCTTTGCTAGAAAGCTAGTCTGATTCTTTTCCGTTTGCTGTTCACAACCTGTAACCCCCTAGCTTTGCTTATAGGGTTACACCCCCCTCTCTATTTTTGTCTAGTACTAGCCTGCCAACGAGCCGGAGAGGGTGTAGCCAACAGGTTGGTTGAGGCTATGGTTCTGACCCGATTGAAGCTGTGTGGCTTGTTTAAGCCTTTCTAATTCTCTGTTGTCATTTTAACTCACGGGTGTCATTTAGACTTCTTTAAAGTGTTGTCATAATGAAGGTTTATCAGAAAAATAACAATAAAAACAATGATCTATATCCTGGTACGGTATTTGTAATAGCTAAGTCGTGAGCTTGTTTTTCTGTCCCAATAATTGAATGTCAGAAAAGCATATCAAGGAGGAGGGTTCACATTACAAGTGGGGTGACCGTCAAGGGTATACCGGGTTTTCAAAGGCTCGGTAGCCGTTACTAAAAGCGGCGCAAGAGATAAAAACAGGAGGCAAACATGGCTGATAACTTTACCAAAGGAATGGCCCGAAATATTTATTATGGTGGTGGGGTGTTCTTCTTCCTGCTGCTTGTCGGGCTGACCTTTGACACAATGCGGATATTGCCGGAGCGAGATCATCGGGAAAATATTACCGAAGCTGTCGTGAAGGGCAAAGAAATATGGGAAAAGAACAATTGTATCGGTTGTCACAGTTTGATGGGGGAAGGGGCTTACTTTGCACCTGAACTTGCAAATGTATTTGATCGATATGGTGCCGGTGATGAGGCGGTATTTGAAAGCTTCATGCAAAACTGGATGGCGATTCAGCCATTAAATGTTCCAGGTCGCCGTCAAATGCCTCAGTTCCATTTATCAGAAGAGGACGTACATAACGTTTCTCAATTCCTGATCTGGACCTCGCGCATTGATGACAATGACTGGCCACCGAATAAGCAAGGTTAGGGAGTTGCTATGAAATACGAATCGCAGAGTGTTGCAAAAAACTATTTTATTTTCGCCATGGTTCTGTTCGCAGGTCAGGCGGTATTCGGGCTCATTATGGGTCTTCAATATATCGTTGGTGACTTTCTAGCAGGTGCTATTCCGTTTAACGTTGCACGTATGGTGCACACGAACTTGCTCATCGTTTGGCTATTATTTGGCTTTATGGGAGCAACTTACTACCTTGTCCCAGAAGAGAGTCAAACTGAACTGTATAGCCCCTTGCTTGCCAAAATCCTGTTTTGGGTGTTTGCCGCAGCCGGCGTTGCGACCATTCTAGGTTATTTGCTAGTGCCTTATAGCACCTTGGCAGATATTACTTTTAATGAACTCTTACCGACCATGGGGCGAGAATTCCTTGAACAACCGACGATTACTAAAATTGGTATTGTCATCGTTTGTCTCGGGTTCATCTTCAATGTAGGTATGACCATCCTTAAGGGCCGTAAAACAGTTATCAATATGGTATTGATTACAGGTCTGATTGGTTTGGCTGTGTTCTTTTTATTCTCTTTCTATAACCCAGGTAATTTGGTTCTTGATAAGTTCTTCTGGTGGTGGGTTGTTCACCTATGGGTTGAAGGTGTTTGGGAATTGATCATGGGTGCTATTTTGGCTTATACCTTGATCAAAGTGACTGGCGTTGACCGTGAGATAATAGAGAAGTGGTTGTATGTGATTATTGCTTTAGCACTGATTACCGGCCTGATAGGAATGGGGCACCACTACTTCTGGATCGGCCCGGGTGAGTACTGGTTGTGGCTGGGTTCTATCTTCTCAGCGCTTGAACCAATTCCTTTCTTCATGATGGTTGTGTTCGCATTCAAGATGGTTCGTGAACGTCGTCATGAGCATGGCAACCAGATAGCATTGACTTGGGCTTTAGGTACTTCGGTAATGGCGTTCTTGGGCGCAGGTGTATGGGGCTTCATTCATACGCTAGCACCGGTGAACTATTTTACACACGGTTCGCAGATTACTGCAGCTCACGGACATCTAGCATTCTTTGGGGCTTACTCAATGATTGTGATGACGATAATGTCCTATTCAATGCCAATTATGCGTGGTCGCCCTCACGGCAACTGTGAAAGAGCACAGAGATTGGAGCGTATGTCGTTCTGGACAATGTGTATCGCAATGTGCGGTATTACCTTGGCCTTAACCGTGGCGGGCGTCTGGCAGATTATTCTCCAGCGTTTACCAGATGACGCAAATGCTCTGAGCTTTATGGCAACTCAAGAACAACTTCATCCTGTCTTCTGGGTACGTTTGTTCTTCGGTGTGATGTTCACTACAGGTGTAGGCATGTTCTTCGCAAGCTTCTTTGTTGGCGATAAGCAAGGTCTAGTTATCCCTGAGGGTGAGCAAAGAGCAGCTTCATAAGTGAAGTGCAAGTTGGCTGAACTTAGGAATAAGCTTAGCCAACTATATTAACCCCACTTAGGTGCAGTTAGATAAAAGGGCTGCACCTTATTCCATAACCATAATCTATGATGTTTAATCAGGTGTTAGATGGAAGAGTTAGTTGGTGAATTTTGGCATCGATTTGTTACGCGACAAGCTTCAACTGAGTTTGAAGATGCGCGCGTAGATTTAGTCGAATTGAGTGCTCAGTTAGCACCCTTTTACCGTGCTCTCGGCGGAAGCCCAGGCAAAGTGATAGAAGGTGCAATGGGACGCGAGCTGAAATTTCGTCGTAGACTGATTCAACGTATGGCGGGGACGCATAAGCGAAGTGAATTGGCATGGCAGGATGAACGTAGTCTGCGTTTGCCAACATCACATGCCTTATTTGAAGACAAAGCTTTAAACGAAGATTTATATTTCTGGTTGACGGCCTTGGCCGCTCAACTACCGAAAGTGACGCACTGGTTTACCGATAACCAGCAAGCGACGCTAGAGATCCTAAAGTCAAAACCGGGGTTAAGAGAGCGGTATTTCCGCCTTGTCGACGCGGTTTTGCCTTTGCGACCTCCTTTGGAAAAATTACAGGGTGAAAGACTTGATCGCGAGCTTGCGATACATCAAGCACTAAAAGACCCAGGGAGCGTCGAAACACTCCCGAAAGCGCCGGGCGACCCTTTCCCGATTAGCCTATGGCTCTACCCAGAACCGATTCATGGGGTTAGTGTTGCACCGATTGAAGAAGATGAAGAAGAGCTGCCAGCTGAAAGCAGCGGTGCCCAGACTGAGAAAGTTCGTGGCCCGCGTAAAGATGCTCAGCGCACCGATGATGCCAAGAAGACCGATGGCTTATTAATCTTTATGCTCGATAGCTTATTCAGCTGGACGGAGCATGTTGATCTAGACAGACCTCAGGAAGAGGATGTAGACGATGATGCCAGTTCCGTTGCAGAAGATCTGGATATTATTACGCTTTCTCGTAAGCGCCGGGCTGGCGCAGCTAAGATCAAGTTCGACCTGGATTTACCCGCCCCGCATAACGATGATTTAGCCATTGGTGATGGCATACGCCTTCGTGAATGGGATTACAGAAAGTCTGTCTATATTGAAGACTTTTGTTTATTGCAGCCCATGCTAGCGGATGACGCCGAGCCAAGTGGCGTTCCTGGTCACTTAACTAAAACTGCAAACCAGCTCAGGCATCGATTCAGCGCTTTGAAATTTCAACAGCATTGGCTTCGCCGTCAGCCTTTAGGTAGCGAGCTGGATCTGGATGCCTGTATCGAATCTATTGTTGAGCCTGATACTAATACAGGCAATGACAACTTTTATAAGCACCGTAAAGAAAGCCAACGAGATATTTCCTGCTTGTTATTAGCGGATTTATCTATGTCGACTGATTCGGGAATCAACTCAAATCAGCGTGTGATAGATATTATTCGAGATAGTATCACCTTGTTTGCCGAAGCCTTGAGCAGTGCAGGGGACCCTTTTGCAATCTATGGATTTTCCTCCATCAAGAACAAACAAGTTCGATATAACCTGTTAAAAAACTTCTCTGAACCTTATGGCGATGCCGCACGTGGCCGAATTCTTGAAATCAAGCCGGGATTTTATACGCGAATGGGCGCAGGTATTCGTCAATCAACTGAAGTGTTAAAAACACAAGCAACTCAAAAGCGCCTCATGTTGATTGTTTCAGACGGCAAGCCAAATGATATTGATCACTACGAAGGCCGTTACGGAGTAGAGGATACTCGTAAGGCGGTTCAGGAGGCCAAGCAGCAGGGCTTGCAACCATTTTGTATTACCATCGATGAAGATGGAAACGATTATTTACCTTACCTTTTTGGTGATCATGGTTATGCAGTGATTAGTGATACTGCGCGTTTACCTGCATTGCTGCCAAAAATTTACTTGAACCTTACAGGTCTATCGTAAGACGACAAGGGTCAAGCTTTTTAAATGGAGAAAGACATGCCAACGAATTATCTAGCGCAGGGAAATGAAGTTGTTATCTTCGAGCACGCCGCCAACAATAATTTGCCGGTTTTGATTAAGGGACCTACAGGTTGTGGTAAAACCCGATTTGTTGAGCACATGGCCAAGAAACTTGATCGGCCTTTATACACGATTGCCTGTCATGATGATCTAAGCGCAACAGACTTGGTAGGTCGACACTTAATTGGCAAAGACGGAACCTATTGGCAGGATGGCCCGCTTACCAGGGCGGTGCGAGAAGGCGGTATTTGTTATTTAGATGAAGTCATTGAAGCACGGAAAGATACTACGGTTGTGCTTCACCCATTGTCTGACCACCGTCGCGTTTTACCTGTAGAGCGTACGGGCGAAGAAATTATTGCTCATCCTGACTTTATGTTGGTGATCTCTTATAACCCTGGCTACCAGAACGTAATGAAGGGGCTGAAGCCAAGTACCCGCCAACGCTTTGTTGCGATGGAGTTTGAATACCCCTTGGCAGAACGGGAAACGGTAATCATCTGTCAGGAATCCAATATCGACAAAGATACAGCCAAGAAGCTGGTTAGCCTGGGTGGGGATTTACGTCGCCTAAAAGACTATGACTTGGAAGAAGCGGCTTCGACCAGGCTGCTGATTTATACTGCGAAGATGATTAAGTCAGGGTTGGATGCTCGCGAGGCGTGTTTATCGTGCTTGGCTCAACCTTTAACCGACGAGACCGAAACTCTGGCTGCCATTGAACGCTTGGTCATGACCTATTTCTAGGGCACTAGCGAAAATAAACCTATGAGCATTGAGCAGGAAGTAAGTGCAGGGAAACATGTTCCCGGTGATATCGCTATATGGGTTCTGGTCTTTGCAGAGTTATTTGAATTTGGCTTGTTCTTTATCCTCTATATCGTTGCCAAAGTTCATAACCCGGAGCTATTCAAAACCGGCCCCTTAAGTCTTAATACCAGCGCCGGTATTTTAAATACCTTTATTTTACTGACGAGTAGTTACTTTATTGCCCGTTCAGTAAGAGCGATTCGCCTTGATAAAGCGCAAGAGAGCCGACGTTGGATATGGCTAACCTTAGCGTGCGCAGTGGGATACTGCCTAGTGAAAGCTTGGGAGTATAAATTTAATGAGCTTAACGGCATTGGAGTCGAAACTAATCTCTACTTTAGCGTTTATTACTACCTGACCTTCAATCATCTGCTGCATGTGTTTTTTGGGATGGCTGGTTTGCTGTGGGTACTAACCAGGTCTTACTTTGGGGCGTATTCTGCTAAGCAATATGCGGGTTTGGAGGCAGGTGCGTGTTACTGGCACATGGTTGATTTAGCCTGGATTATTATTTTTCCACTGATCTATGTGATGAGATAGCGATGATTCTACCTCTACCAAGCAAAAGGCACTTACTGCGAATTTGGCTGGCTTTACTGGCTTTGACCTTACTAAGCGTATTGACTGCTGAAACAGCGGACTTCGGTCAAATATCAGTGGTAATTGTCTGTGTTATTGTCACATTAAAAGGGCGGTTGGTGATCGATGAGTTCATTGGTTTGCGTCATGCACACCCGAAAATCAGGAAGGTCATGCTGGGGTACTTTTACTTGATCCCTACTTTAATTGTTTTGGGAGTGATATTTCCGGGAGTGATCATTTCACTCACCTCCTTAAACTAGTCTTTAAGTAAAGAGAGCTTTAATGACTAAAGTCTGTATAAATTCAGAGCCAGAAAAGTCATCGTCCCTACCGGGCGACTTTGCCATTTGGATTTTTATCCTTGCAGAGCTGGGCGTATTTTCTATCTTGTTCATCGCCTATGCCTTTGCTCGAGTATTCAACCTGGAGATGTTCGCTGAGGGGCATCAACACCTTAACCAGCTAGCAGGCATGATTAATACGATTGCCTTAATCACAAGTAGCTATTTTGTCGTCAGGGCTGTTATTGCAATTAAAGAAGGCAAGTCAAAAGTCTGCTCTAGATGGATTAACTGGGCACTCCTTGCTGCCTTAGTCTATGTAGGCGTGAAGATGTGGGAATATACCGAGACCATCGGTGCAGGATATTCTTTGCATACCAATACCTTCTACATGTTTTACTTTTTGCTGACCTTCTTCCACTTCGCCCATGTGCTCTTAGGTATGGTGATTCTGATTGTGGTATCGAAGAAGGCGAAAAACGGAGACTATAGCTCAGAAGATCACACGGGTGTAGAGACCGGTGCTTCATACTGGCATATGGTGGATTTGCTTTGGATTATTTTATTCCCACTCGTTTATGTGATTCATTAAGGAGTCAGAATCAATGAATGACATTAAAAGGGTAACGCTGGTATGGGGAGTGCTGACGCTTATTACGATCCTCGCCTCTTTGATTGGTAGTTCAGAACAAACAGGTGCATGGATAGTTTTGGGCTCTATTCTTATGTTGATATTAAAAGGACAGCTAGTCGTCGATCACTTTATGGGGATGCGTGAAGTAATCAAACAATGGCGCTTGATTATGTCAGCGTACTGCATAGTGATCGGAGCGTTTGTCTTTTTAGCGTATTGTCTGAGTATATTTTTATAGTGAAAGAGCCCCTTGGTGCTCTTTCACTACTCTACTGCTCTGTTTCACAATAATGCGCACATAGTTTCTTGAATAAGGGTAGTGATAACAAGCCCAAACCGCCTAGCGCATACATAGACATCGCTAAGTATTTGGTAAAGTTGTCGCCATCCAGTCCAACAACGGCTGCAAAGATGATCATTAGCGTCGATACAATGATTATAAATTTACTCATAATGTCCTCCTTGTCTCTCGGAAGCTTAAGAGAGCAATTGGCTCTACTTTCTCATTAAATAGTTTCTATA
>NZ_LWGG01000539.1:0-4621 GCF_001635365.1 Oleiphilus sp. HI0128
GATCACCGCAATAATATTTTTGGCTTCGACGACTTGTTTATCACTCACATTGAGTTCCAGAATAAATTCTATTTATAGGGCTAAGGTGCCTGATAAATATAGAAATTACCACATAGAATAAGCATACCCTACGATATGTATACCAAGAAGCACTAGGCCCAAATAGAAAGACCATGTAAAATAGTCAACTATTCTTACTTAAGCAGCCGAAAACTATGCAAGCCGACACCTCTCTTTTTTCTTATCCTAAGTACTGGGCAGAATGCTTCGGTATTGCACCCTTCCTACCCATGTCTCGTGAGGAAATGGATACTCTGGGTTGGGATAGTTGCGATGTTATTATCATTTGCGGTGACGCTTACGTCGACCACCCCAGCTTTGGCATGGCGGTCATTGGTCGGCTGCTAGAGTCTCAAGGTTATCGAGTTGGAATTATTGCCCAGCCGGACTGGACATCGAAAGATGATTTTCAAAAGCTTGGTAAGCCAAATTTATTTTATGCGGTTTCTGCGGGCAACATGGACTCGATGATCAATCGTTATACAGCTGATCTGAAGATTCGCCATGACGATGCCTACACCCCAAACAACGAGGGTGGTAAGCGCCCTGACCGTGCAGTAACGGTTTATAGTCAGCGCTGTAGAGAAGCCTACAAAGATATCCCGGTTGTGATCGGTGGGATTGAAGCTAGCCTACGCCGAATCGCTCAATACGACTACTGGTCAGACAAGGTAAAACGATCGGTTCTGATGGACTCAAAAGCAGATATCCTACTTTATGGGAATGCAGAGCGAGCAATATCTGAGGTAGCCCTACGTATATCCCGAGGTGAACACCCCAAGGATATGAAAGATATCAAAGGAACAGCTTGCCTACTAAAAGAATTGCCAGAAGGCTGGAATATAAAAGATTCCTCGCGCATCGAAAAACCAAAAGCGCTTGACCCAGCGAACCACCCGTTCCAGAAAAACCCTTATCAAGAAACTGAAATAGAAGGTTCCGAGTCGACAAGTAAATGCGCCGACAATCAGCAAGTCGATAAAGCAGAGCCAATCAAAATTTTACCATTTCCAGAACAAAGCGCTGATAAAGAGAGAGAATTTATCTTACTCCCCTCTTTTGAAAAGGTTTCCAAGGACCCTGTGCTTTATGCTCACACCTCCCGAATACTGCACCTGGAAACTAATCCAGCCAATGCCCGAGCCATTGTTCAGCCTCACGATCAACGCTATGTTTGGGTAAACCCACCAGCCATTCCTCTATCGACAGATGAACTTGATAGCGTCTTCGAACACGCTTATCAGCGAGTGCCTCATCCTAGCTACGGTGATGCAAAAATTCCTGCCTACGAGATGATACGTTTCTCGGTCAATATTATGAGAGGCTGTTTTGGTGGCTGTTCATTCTGCTCGATCACAGAACATGAAGGCAGAGTAATACAGAGTCGATCAGAAGATTCCGTTATCCATGAGATTGAGCGAATCAGGGATATGACACCCGGTTTCACCGGCACCATTTCTGATCTGGGCGGACCTACTGCAAACATGTACCATCAGAATTGTCGCTCAGAGGAAATTCATGCAAGTTGTCGTCGACTGTCATGCGTCTATCCTTCAATTTGCAAAAATCTGATTACTGACCACTCGCCCACAACAAATCTATACCGACGCGCCAGAACACTACCCGGAATTAAACGCATACTTATTGCTTCCGGCTTACGCTACGACCTAGCAGTAGAAGACCCGGAATATATAAAGGAACTTGTTACACACCATGTAGGCGGCTACCTGAAAATTGCACCGGAACATACTGAGAGCGGCCCTTTATCAAAAATGATGAAACCCGGCATGGGCACTTATCATCGCTTTAAAGAACTATTTGAAAAATATTCTGCCGAAGCCGGAAAAAAGCAATACCTTATTCCTTACTTCATATCAGCTCACCCTGGCACGCGCGATGTCGATATGATGAACTTGGCATTATGGTTAAAAGAAAACGGATTTAGGGCGGATCAGGTACAAAACTTTTATCCCTCACCGATGGCTAGCGCCACCGCCATGTACCATTCCGAGAGAGATCCGCTCCACCGGATCAATTACAAGACAGAAAAGGTGTCCATTCCCAAGGGCATAAAACAGCGACGCCTACATAAAGCGTTTTTGAGATATCACGACCCGGACAACTGGCCACTGTTGCGAGAAGCGCTTAAAGCGATGGGTAAGGCTCATTTGATTGGCTATGGGAAAAAACATCTCGTTCCACCAAACCAACCAGTTAAAGGTACTAAGCAAGGTGCCAAGATGAGCCAGAATAGAAAAGCGGCTCAAAGACCAGGAAATAAGAACAAGCAGGGAAATAGAAAGAATCAAAAGGGAAAGATTCTGACCCAGCATACTGGCCTTCCTCCCCGTAAAAGTAAGTAAGAATATTTAACAGACCTAAAAGTGTGCAGCAATACTCACAAATTTGTATTGCTGCACAACAATCCCTATAATCCGCCCCCCCGTTTAAACGACATTTTAATGACCGAGAGAAGCCTTCTCTCAACCAGAGGTATTCATGTTCGAACCCCGCGCAAGCTCGCATCTCAGTATCAAGAACGACGTCCTATCCGGCTTAACCGTTGCATTGGCGCTAGTCCCTGAAGCTGTTGCATTTGCCTTTGTTGCAGGCGTGGAGCCAATTGTTGGTTTGTATGCTGCTTTCATGGTCGGACTCATTACGGCTTGTATCGGTGGTCGACCAGGAATGATTTCGGGTGCTACCGGTGCTCTTGCCGTTGTTATGGTATCGCTGGTCGCACAACACGGTGTTGAATACCTCTTTGCTACGGTAGTTTTAATGGGAATCATACAAATTGCGGCAGGCATGCTAAAACTAGGCAAGTTTATTCGCATGGTTCCCCACCCGGTTATGCTTGGCTTCGTTAACGGCCTCGCGATTGTGATTTTCCTCGCTCAACTTAGCCAGTTTGGAGAAAACAACGGCACGGGCTGGTTGCAAGGAACAGGACTAGAAGGTTCCATTATTGATATTGCCTGGCTCGAAAGTAATGCCATGATCACAATGCTTACTCTCGTTTTTGCTACCATGGCTATTATTCATTTCTTACCCAAATTAACCAAGGCGATACCTTCATCACTGGCAGCCATTGTCATTGTCTCTTTGGTCGTCATTTTCTTTGGCCTTGATACTCGAGTGGTAGGTGACGTTGCATCAATTTCCGGCTCTTTACCTAGTTTTAGCATTCCATCAGTGCCTTTCACTCTGGAGACATTGTGGATCATCTTGCCTTATTCTTTTATATTGGCAGCGATTGGCTTGATTGAATCTCTATTAACCCTCACGCTTATCGATGAAATGACACAAACTCACGGTAAAGGTAACCAAGAGTGTATCGGTCAAGGCGTGGCAAATACTGTAACGGGTTTCTTCGGTGGCATGGGTGGCTGTGCAATGATCGGCCAAAGCATGATCAACGTTAATTCAGGTGGTCGCGGCAGACTGTCCGGTATATCTGCAGGCTTATTCCTACTCTGCTTCATCTTATTTGCCGCGCCTCTGATTGAACAGATCCCCGTTGCTGCACTAGTCGGCGTTATGTTCATCGTTGTCATCGGTACCTTTGAATGGTCCAGCTTCCGAATTCTTCGAAAAGTTCCCCGCTCTGACGCTTTTGTATTAATCCTGGTATCTGGTGTCACAGTGGCAACAGACTTGGCAATTGCAGTAATCGTAGGTGTAATTGTTTCCGCGCTCGTCTTTGCCTGGGAACACGCGAAGCATGTGTATATTCACGAGAAAGAGAATGAAGAAGGTTCAACGGTCTACGAAGTAGAAGGCCCCCTGTTCTTTGGTTCAATTGCGAACTTCCTAGAGCAATTTGATGTTCAAGCGGGCAACGACGACATTATTATCGACTTCGCTCAATCCAGAGTATACGACCACTCAGGCATTGAGGCGATCGACACACTAGCCGAGCGCTACCTGAACGCAAACAAGACTTTACACATTCGCCATCTAAGCCCGGAATGTAGAAGCTTGCTTAAAAACGCCGGTGATTTGATCGAAGTCAACGTGATAGAAGATCCGAACTACCATATTGCGACAGATAAGCTAGACTAAGACTTGAATTTAGTTGCCCTTCCTAGCAGGAGCTTATCAGATGACTAGTAAAGATAAATTTGGTTTAGATAAAGTACTTAATCGCTTTAATAAAGAGTTCGAGAAGACATCCGATCATTTTAATCAATTGATTAACGATGCGTTCAAACAACTTGAAAGCTTGCAGTCTCAAGTTCAAGAGCCGATCAAGAAAGTAGTTGAAGATCTGGATAAGCTTCGCGACAAAGAAATGAACCGCTTTCAGAAGGAGTTTGACAAGCGCCTGGATGAGTTTCATGAGCTACAGTCTCAACTCCTTGAAAAAATAGGCGTCGAAGCAAAGGCTCCTGCGAAGAAAGCGGCTCCGGCTAAGAAAGCAGCTCCGGCTAAAAAAGCAGCTCCGGCTAAGAAAGCGACTCCAGCTAAGAAAGTAGCTCCGGCTAAGAAAGCGACTCCAGCTAAGAAAGCAGCTCCGGCTAAGAAAGCGACTCCAGCTAAGAAAGCAGCTCCTGCTACA
>NZ_LWGG01000540.1:0-495 GCF_001635365.1 Oleiphilus sp. HI0128
GCAGGCGACACTCACGGCCGTTAAGGCTTCCATTTCAACACCCGTTTTGGCATCAAGCTTACACTGGGCCGTCATTCTTACCCGGGGTTCACCCTCTTCGAGACCTAGCGCTTCAATCTCTATGCTTACAGAACTGAGGTTCAAGGCATGACACAAGGGAATCAGCTCCGAACACTTCTTTGCCGCCATAATTCCGGCTATTCTGCAGGTCGCGAATACATCACCTTTCTTGTGACGACCTTCGGTAATCATCCGAAGGGTTTCTTCCTTCATTAAAACGTAACCTTCTGCGCGTGCAATACGGTGGGTAACTTCTTTTTCACCCACATCTACCATATGCGCTGCACCTTGCTCATTCAGGTGCGTTAGATTGTCGGACATACTTACCTCTTTCCCAGACTCTAATGACTCATTCTATCAGACCAAGCTGCTATCTTTTAGACCACGCACCAATACCTGCTACACCTTGCGCTCCTGCCTGAAAAGCACGAGGTA
>NZ_LWGG01000541.1:0-359 GCF_001635365.1 Oleiphilus sp. HI0128
AGTATCGGCACAACACTATCATGACGCCAGCGTTGCTTGCCATCTTGTGCCCCGAAAGCAGCAACTTTGCCATCAATAGTTTGAACGATCACCAGTTCTCCGTTTACTGCTGGCGGAGCCGTTGCTTCACTGCTTAGCGGAGAGCGCCAATTCTCTTGGCCATTTTCAAGTTGTAGTGACACTAAATAACCAGAAAACGTCACAACATAGAGGCTATCTCGGTCAACTGCTAAGCCGCTGCTAATAGTCTCATCCAGCTCATGACTCCAGAGAGTCTTACCGGATAAACGATCTATAGCACTAAGTAAGCCTTCAGTATCGACTGAGTAAATCTTATCATCTCTAAGGATAGGTGAAAG
>NZ_LWGG01000542.1:0-614 GCF_001635365.1 Oleiphilus sp. HI0128
TTTGTTGTGTTGGTCTTTTATTACGCAAAAAAAATGGCGGCACTTGACCGCGAATTTAACGTAGAAGAATAGGAGGCTGATATGGAACTGCAAACCTTAACTTATATCGTGGTGGGTATTACATTTGCTATGTATATTGGCATAGCCATCTGGGCGCGTGCCGGGTCTACCAAAGAATTCTATGTGGCCGGTGGTGGTGTTCACCCCGTTGCAAATGGAATGGCAACCGCTGCTGACTGGATGTCTGCCGCTTCGTTTATCTCAATGGCGGGTTTAATTGCTTTTTATGGCTATGGCGGTTCGGTCTTCTTAATGGGCTGGACAGGTGGTTATGTATTGCTGGCAATGTGCTTGGCACCTTACCTAAGAAAGTTTGGTAAGTTTACCGTACCAGAGTTTATTGGCGACCGTTTCTACTCTAGAACTGCTCGTATTGTCGCAGTGGTTTGTTTGATCGTAGCTTCGGTAACCTATGTTATCGGCCAGATGAAAGGTATCGGTGTCGCTTTCTCCCGCTTCCTTGAAGTGGATTACGGAACAGGCTTGTTAACCGGTATGTGCATTGTTTTTTTCTACGCCGTCATGGGCGGAATGAAGGGCATTACCTATACGCA
>NZ_LWGG01000543.1:0-747 GCF_001635365.1 Oleiphilus sp. HI0128
CGTTGAATCAGTCTACGACGAAATTTCAGCTCGCGTCCCATTGCACCTTCTATCACTTTGCCTGGGCTTCCGCCGAGAGCACGGTAAAAGGGTGCTAACTGAGCACTCAATTCGACTAAATCTACGCGCGCATCTTCAAACTCAGTTGAAGCTTGTCGCGTAACAAATCGATGCCAAAATTCACCAACTAACTCTTCCATCTAACACCTGATTAAACATCATAGATTATGGTTATGGAATAAGGTGCAGCCCTTTTATCTAACTGCACCTAAGTGGGGTTAATATAGTTGGCTAAGCTTATTCCTAAGTTCAGCCAACTTGCACTTCACTTATGAAGCTGCTCTTTGCTCACCCTCAGGGATAACTAGACCTTGCTTATCGCCAACAAAGAAGCTTGCGAAGAACATGCCTACACCTGTAGTGAACATCACACCGAAGAACAAACGTACCCAGAAGACAGGATGAAGTTGTTCTTGAGTTGCCATAAAGCTCAGAGCATTTGCGTCATCTGGTAAACGCTGGAGAATAATCTGCCAGACGCCCGCCACGGTTAAGGCCAAGGTAATACCGCACATTGCGATACACATTGTCCAGAACGACATACGCTCCAATCTCTGTGCTCTTTCACAGTTGCCGTGAGGGCGACCACGCATAATTGGCATTGAATAGGACATTATCGTCATCACAATCATTGAGTAAGCCCCAAAGAATGCTAGATGTCCGTGAGCTGCAGTAATCTGCGAACCG
>NZ_LWGG01000544.1:0-607 GCF_001635365.1 Oleiphilus sp. HI0128
ATAAGTACGTTCAGGCACACTACCGGCTCAATGAATATTTCATTCTTAACTATTTCAAATAGTATTGGACTCCTGGCCTTCCTGCTACTCGCAGTATTTATCGCTAGCAAGTATTTACGCAGATCCGTTGATCGTTCCTTACTACTTGCTGCGCTAGCAAGCAGTTTATGGATGGGCGCATTGGTCGCACAAGGCTTAGGCTTTGATGTGCCATTCTATCTACGATACACCTTTGAACTCATTCGCAATGCAGCCTGGTTTGACGTTCTCTACGCGCTCTTGGGGATTAGCTTCATTCCTAACCAACAACAAGGCAGAGACCGCTTTTATCTCAGTTCGGCCATTCTCGCTCTGCTCGCTGCTATGGTCTTTATTACCTTGGCCCAAGGTATCTCAGGCTCACAATGGGTGTCCAGCTATTCGATTCTGTTGTTTCAGGTATCACTTTCTATCGTCGCACTTTTACTTTTAGAACAAGTATGGCGTAGCGCGAATATGTATAGCCGTTCCGGAATCAAATACCTAACCATCGCGATTGGCACCCTGTTCTGCTACGACTTCTTTATGTATTCAGATGCACTCTTGTTTCGCGAGTTATCCGCCCCAC
>NZ_LWGG01000545.1:0-267 GCF_001635365.1 Oleiphilus sp. HI0128
TGCTTGTAGCAGTGATTCGAATACGAGCAAGAACAACACACAAAATGACCCTGATGCTGAAACAGAGCTATTAGCGAGTCTTAATTTCCCGACAGAGATTAATGAGGGAACATCAGGTCAGCTTCGTGCGACGGAAGATGGCATTACCTATAACAAAGAAGCGATTGTCCCTCCTCAGTGTTATACCAAACATGAAGCAAAGCACAATCCATGTATGGCTTGTCACCAGACACATCCTTTTGGCTCCAGCACAAACTATATGGCCGA
>NZ_LWGG01000546.1:0-484 GCF_001635365.1 Oleiphilus sp. HI0128
CGGAAAAGTTAATCGCTGTTAAGGCGTAATTAGGGTCATCTTCTTTAAAGAAGCTTTCAACGACGATGCTGTCATCATTGCCAAGAACAAGCTTTAGATCATCACCACTTCGTGTCACATAGCTGGTCTGGGCAGCAATCGACTCATCGAAAACAAGGACATCTTGTCGACCTTCAGTTTCATCATAGGTCGAGATATAGTCAGCACCATCACCCAGGCTATACAGGTAGGTATCATTTCCTGCTCCGCCAAAAATGACATCGTCTCCTTCTCCTCCTGCAATAACGTCATCACCGACATCACCATACAGATAATCATCCCCACTATTGCCATTGATTGCGTCGTTATCATCACCACCATAGACATAATCCTGGCCGTCTCCGGCATCAATAGTGTCGGCACCACTGAACCCATAATAGTGCTTCGAGCCTACGCCGTCCGAGGTGATATGGTCATCACTATCCGTTCCTAGGTTAGTTCCATT
>NZ_LWGG01000547.1:0-2507 GCF_001635365.1 Oleiphilus sp. HI0128
GTTTGCGTCATGATATAAACATTATCCGAACTGACCAACGAAGCATTCTGCTTAGGGCTTAGTTCCAAAGACTTTAACTCATCCATATGTGAAGGTAATACAGTGTAGGTTTCGCCAGAGTAGTAGTTAGTATTCTCACCTAGATAATCAACGAGCAGTTCGTAAGGCTTTAAAGCAGGGTTGATCAAAACTGCCTTCAGAGAGGAGCCCGGCAAAGAGTACCTCTCAAGCAAGTGCATACTGTAATAAGCACCAAGCGAGCTACCAATGAATCCGAGCAGATTCTGTACACCAATGCTTTCAATCAGCTTGTCTACCAGAGCAATCGCTTCGCGTGGCGATGGGGGGAGTTTTGGAATTTCTAAACGAAGCCCAGGGCATTGTCGCTCAAAATAAGCCTTGCATAACTGGGCTTTGTGAGACTGTGGTGAACTATTGAAACCATGTAAATAAATAACAGACTTCAATAGCCATTACTCTCGAGATCTAAATTAAACTGAAAATCTTCAGCTCTTGAAACTTTTGACTCTAAACGACCGTCGTCAAATAACTTTAGCCATCGGTAACCAGGCGCTATCGCTTCTACACCAAAATCATGGGACTTCGGAGTAAATTGAATACAGGTTGAAGGCGTCGCCAGCAGCTGAACACCTTTACGCGTTTCAGAAAACTCTTGATGAATATGCCCCCAGAGTACCGCTCTGACATTGTCATAGCGGTCAACGATATCGAAAAACTGATCTCGATTATGCAAACCAATCTTATCCAGCCAGGTACTGCCGATATCAACCGGATGGTGATGAAAGCTAATTAAGGTATGAAGATCGGGGCGTTCAGACAAGCACCGCTCTAGAAAGGCTAAATCATCATCTCGTAACATGCCATGTACGGCACCTGTTACAGACGAATCTAATAAAATAATTTGCCAATTGCCAACACGTAGCAAGCGCTCCGTCTCGACCCCGTGACCCAAGGCCTCAGCCATAATGCCACGGTCATCATGATTCCCAGAGAACCAACGGCTGGGAGCGTTAAAGCCTTCAATTTGAGTTTGGAAGTAGTGATAGGCTTCAAGACTTGCATCCTGTGCAATATCGCCCGTCGCCAAAACGTAATCCGGGCTTGGACAAAAGCTCGCAGCTATATCAGCTTCAACTTTATCAAGCACCGCAACAAGGCTTTCGCGTGTCACCACACCAAGCAAGTCACTTTCAGCATCCTTTGTGAGGTGGCAATCACTTATTTGAAGGAGGTTAATCACAGCGCCCCCTGCACTGACATGACTCGACATTTTCGTTCGGCTCTTTCTGTTATCTAAATCGCTGATCTGACAATCTCAATTCCAATTTGACCCGGCACACTGAGACTCACTCCTTCAGAGAACCGATCTGCAATACGCTTTATCCATAGATTCACTAAACTTTTCGCAGATTAACTAGATAAGTTAGCTCAATATTGCAGTTTGGAAATGATGATGACGCTTTGTTTTAGTGTTTTCATACTAAGGTATGAATTTTTTGTTACGCGCGTCTCAGATATTAGCGTTAATAAAGACAAACAGTCTGATAAGACTTTCACACTTTCTGATGGGTAAACGGACTCTCGTCGCAACATCCATAAGAAATACAGAAATTCAGCCATTCCGTCAGAAAAGTATTCATCTGACTTTTTTCATCGGGCAAGTGCATTTTTTGATTTGGGTAGATATTTACACCCTGAGCTAACTGGCGGCCATCGCGAGCTATCACTTCAGCGACACCCGCATCATGATATAAACGCACCGTAAGCTTGGGGTTGTTCACCCACTTCCCTGCCGCTGCGGTTTGTTCAAGCAAAAAAGTATCGGTATATTTACAAGACTCAACAAGCGTCATATGTACTTGCCCAACGTAAGACATGCCGTTATGTAAGCTGAAGCGAATCCGTTCAACATCGCCCATCATTCGAATCAAACGAATTAGGCGGTTATAGTTGCTTTCAAAGGTCGCGCCAAGCTGAACCAAGTCGGGGACATACTTTTTACGCATTAAAATAATACTCTCCCCTTAGTCTAGCGCCACTGCTCTCGCAAGCGTTCCCGGTTTAAGGCCAGCCATTGAAGCCCCATAATAGCGGCAGCATTGTTAATGGTGCCATTTTCGACCAATTTATAAGCTGCTTCAAAGTCTAGGCAGTGTACCTTGATATCTTCATCTTCTTCAGCAAGACCAAACACGCCACCAACACCTTGAACACTGACTTTAGCACAGTAGAGATAGACCTTCTCTGTAGTGCCGCCCGGCGAGACCAAGTATTCACAAATTTTTTCAAGTTCGCCTAATTCCAGGCGCGCCTCCTCTTGCGCTTCTCTGCGTGCAACATTCTCCGGGTGCTCGCCCTCATCATTCATCCCTGCAACCAACTCCAGCAACCAGGGTGATTGATCCTCGAGTATTGCGCCCGGCCTGAATTGTTCCAGCAGCACAACTTTGTCTTCCATTGGGTCGTAGGGAATAACGCAAGTGGCA
>NZ_LWGG01000548.1:0-780 GCF_001635365.1 Oleiphilus sp. HI0128
GCCTATTGTAATGTGACCCGCCAGGGTGGCCGCGTTGCTAATGTCGAAGTTCACGCCTGGCAAGAAAGCCGCGATAAGCCAATTGCCTTGGCCAGAGCGCATTTTTTGTTAGAGGATTAGGTTTTTCAAAGGGGTCAGACTCGATTGAAATTCAATCGAGTCTGACCCCTTTGAAATTCAACCTCAATGCCCAGGGTAAGCAGTGGTATCGGTCTTCAATTTAAATATCTGATAAGGGCCTTTTTCTTGAATGTACTGGTCAGGCTTGGCTATCACACTTTGTAGCGCACTAGCAGTAACGTATAACCAGCCATTCGGGCCGAAGCTGAAACCATCAGGCCAGCGAAGCTTCTTGTCTTTGTAAAGTGTTTGTATGGAACCATCAGAGCGCATCTGTATGATAGCCGAATGCTCCAGATCGCTGATGTATAGAGTGTCCTCATCATCGATAGTGATGCCATCGCTCATGGTCTTTTCACCAAAAGCTTCGATTTTAGTTTTCAGCGCTTCTGCACTTAGTGCAGGATTATTCAAATCACTTACCCGTACGCGCCACATCTTCTCGTCGGTAACGGGAGCAAAGTAAAGCCATTCTTCGTTGCGGTCTAGCGCAATAGAGTCAACGCCAGGGCGAATAGCAAAAACACCAAACATCAGCATTTTCACACCTTCGACATGAGGAACATAGTAGTCCGGGTCGACCGAGTCGTGGTCTTCAATAGCAATACGAGCACGCTGTTCTATCACATCATAAACGATGATAGATGGGCTAAGACCTAT
>NZ_LWGG01000549.1:0-270 GCF_001635365.1 Oleiphilus sp. HI0128
TCGGGCCGAAGCTGAAACCATCAGGCCAGCGAAGCTTCTTGTCTTTGTAAAGTGTTTGTATGGAACCATCAGAGCGCATCTGTATGATAGCCGAATGCTCCAGATCGCTGATGTATAGAGTGTCCTCATCATCGATAGTGATGCCATCGCTCATGGTCTTTTCACCAAAAGCTTCGATTTTAGTTTTCAGCGCTTCTGCACTTAGTGCAGGATTATTCAAATCACTTACCCGTACGCGCCACATCTTCTCGTCGGTAACGGGAGCAAAGT
>NZ_LWGG01000550.1:0-213 GCF_001635365.1 Oleiphilus sp. HI0128
GGTAACGCGCAGGGTCAGCAGACAAGGTAGTTTTACCTGTACCTGACAAACCGAAGAACAATGTTGTTTCGCCGTCATCACCAACGTTTGCAGAACAATGCATTGGTAATACGTCTTTCTCTGGCAACAAGAAGTTCTGAACAGAGAACATTGCTTTCTTCATTTCACCCGCATAACGCATACCTGCAAGCAAAACGCGACGCTTGGCGAAGT
>NZ_LWGG01000551.1:0-288 GCF_001635365.1 Oleiphilus sp. HI0128
GGTGCTAATACTCGCCAATGGATATCAAGCAAACAAAACGGTTCCTAATTGGTGTTTCTATTCAAGTGTCACCGAGCTAATGCTGGTTTTAACCTTTTCGCCTGTTTTTAAGTGATAAACAACTTTGGCAGGATAGTAGGGGCTGCGTTTTTGCGCCGGAATCGTTTCGTTAATTGACCATTCTTCAATCTTAATTACTTTTCCATTTGCGTCAATTAGCTGCGTGCGCAACTGTAGAGCGCCAATGTTCAGTGGACTATGGTTTTCTATTGTCACCAATAAAGGCCC
>NZ_LWGG01000552.1:0-517 GCF_001635365.1 Oleiphilus sp. HI0128
AAGTTTCAACGAAAGAAGTTAATAAGTTAGGGAATTCTTTAACGCCGTTCGGTTCGATAAAATCCGGGAATAAAAATAAAACTATTCCTGCATGGACTGGGGGGATTACCGAAGCCCCAATGGGGTATGAGGGGACAGGGCAGCATCATATCGACCCTTTTGCCTCTGATGATATCAAATTCACCATTGATGACAGTAACTACAAAGGTTTTAAAAACTATCTGACCCCAGGTCAGTATGCTTTGTTTGAAGCATACCCAAGTAGCTTCAAGATCAATGTATATCCAACCCATCGTTCGCACTCGATGCCGGATTGGGTCCTAGAAAATACCAAGAAAAATGCCAAAACATCGTCTTTATCCAAAGGCGGGGTGGGGATTCAGAACGCATACGGTGGTATTCCTTTTCCAATATTACATGGAAAGAATGAAGATAAAGCCCTTCAGACAATGTGGAATCATTTGACTAGATGGAGAGGTATTTTTGCAATCTTGCGTTCGACTGAAGTGCCAGTTCA
>NZ_LWGG01000553.1:0-865 GCF_001635365.1 Oleiphilus sp. HI0128
AAAGCGGAGTGGATATAATTTTTATTTGCAAAAGTAAACTTTGAACCAGGAGGGTTTACCGAAAAGCCAATCTGCGGAGGTAGTATCGTTGGGCCATTCCACACCCATTGCTGCAAACCAAAGCCAGGTAGATATAAAGAAAGCCTGTTAGTATGGCTCTTACCTCGACCATCGCCTCCTACTACAGGGTCTCTCGGTACGGTAGGGTCATAGGTATTAAAGCCTGTACCATCTAAACCAAACAACTGATAGTCATCAGGGGCAGTAAATACGGCATCAAGATCCAAACCAATTAATAACTGATCAACCTCAAAGTGACGCTCTTTGAGTCGGGTAAGCTGAGCGGGGTTATGGTAAACCGCTGAAACACCAGGATTTACGTCAGCCTGCATCGCATTACCCAAGGAAAGAGCCTTAGTATCAATCGTAATGCCGTTCGCTAGCTGAGCTACAACTTGGGGAGGGAAAGCAAACGTAGCAATCAATACGACCACCAGCAGTTTCTTTACTTTCCAATGCAATGATTTCACCAATTAATTCCTTTTCCCATTACTATTCTAAAGATTAAACAAGTGCGCTCGAGAGCAAAGCAGTCATCACCTTACTCCTGACACATGATTACCAGTTGAAAGCACCTATATTAATTGGATAAGAGATCCCCATACTTAAGTCAGACGCATCTTCAGTAAGCCCAAAGCCAAAGCTAACGTTTGTAATCGTCTTAGGGTCAACACGAATACCCAGTGAGAAGTTCATCGAACCACTCACCGAGTCAGGCGAAACTGCCGTCCCCGAACCAACGAAAGTTAATTTAGTTTCAGTACTATAACCAACCTGGGTCGATATACTTAAAGAGGTGTCATAA
>NZ_LWGG01000554.1:0-846 GCF_001635365.1 Oleiphilus sp. HI0128
GACTCTAAAGCTCATAGTAATCAGTCGCCTCAGCGAGGGTTGGGACTTTCTGTCTACATGATGAGGTAGTTTTATATCACTCCCTGCTCACGCAGCCATTGCTCACTCCTAGCCATACCTTCTTCAAGGCTAACTTTAGGCTGATACCCTAGCTCTGCACTGGCCTTATCATGGATATATTTAGCACTAGGCCTCGATAGCATCGCAACGGTAGAAGGATTTAATTCTGTACGTTTACCGAAAAGATGAGCCATTCGCTCCGCGGCAAAAGCGATAGGATAAAGCAGCTGTTTGGAAAGTGTTCTTGCCGAGTCCAAACCTAACATTTTGGCTAAAAAAGAAAAATACTCCTGATTACTCACCTGCCCCATGCCTGATAGGATATAAATCTGTCCGATTGCCTTGTCTGAGTTCAGTGCCAAATAACAGCCCTCAACCAAGTCATCAATATACACTGGGCCGAACATACCTTCTTTCGGGGCGATGAATTTCTTTTGCTTCATCATGTCAATTGGCGTCACGGTCCAGGGTCGGGAGCCCGGACCGTAAACATCTGCAGGGCGGATAATGGTGGCATCCACTTTTCCTGCATTGTTGTAGTTCAGAACCAAATGTTCACTAGCCAGTTTGGAGTCTGAATATTTCTGACCGCAAGACCTCAAGGCAGTATTTTCATCCATTGCTCCGGTGTGACTTAAGCCCAACGCGGCAACGGAGGAAAAGTGCAGAAAGCGCTTTTTGTTATCACACTTTGCCGCTTCATCTAATACAGTCTGCGTACCCAACACATTAACGCGCCAGGTTTCCTCTTCTGTTGCAGCATTAGAGACCACTGCAGCCGTGTGA
>NZ_LWGG01000555.1:0-7888 GCF_001635365.1 Oleiphilus sp. HI0128
AATTGAAGGTGAGCAGTCGGTGTTTATTACGATGACCAGCTATGATATTTTGCTGTCGGCCTTATATCTATTATTTGTTGTGAGCCTCGCAAAACCGCTGTTTAGCCGGTTTTTAAAAGCCTTCAATGAAAGCGAAAAGTTGCCCTTGAATAGCACGTCGGGTGGGGGGCTCTTTGATCACTTGAGTGATGAAAGTTCACATGCCTATAAGCAGCTAGTGAGCAAAGAAAATGTTTTAAATGTTGCCTCTGTACTCGGCTTTGCAGTGTTGGCATTGGTTATTGGTATAGGCCTTTCTCAGTTGTTCCCGAAAAGTATGTCTTCAGTAGTGACGATAGTGGCGATTACGAGTGCTGGTCTGGGCTTGTCATTTTTTCCTCAGGTAAAGCGTTTGAAGCAGAGCTTTCATTGCGGCATGTATTTGGTGCTAGTGTTTTGTTTTACCATGGGCACAATGACCAACTTGGAAATTCTAAGTGCTCTGAATGTAGAGTTATTTCTCTTTATCGCCTTGTTATTGGTTGGCACGTTAATTCTGCATGCTAGTTTATGCAAGCTATTTAAAGTCGATACAGATACCTTCTTGATTAGTTCGGCCGCAGCCATCATGTCGGTGCCATTTATACCCGTCGTGGCGGGTGCTTTGAAGAATAAATCGCTAATAGTCCCAGGTTTCGCCGCTGCAATTCTTGGCTATATCCTGGGTAACTATTTAGGGATTACGCTCGCCTACTTGATACGCTGGTTGAGCTCTTAAAGTAAATCGTTGCCTACCAACTCCAGGACAGTCCAATATCAACTGATAAGCCAGAATCCGCTAGGCCGTTTTCAACGTTATATAGTGATGCGACGGTATTTTTCTGATCAAAAATATTATTCACGTTTATATACATAGCACGTTCGCCTTCGCCTGATTTAGAGTCGAAGTGTTTAAGAAGGCTGAGGTCAGTACGAAAATAATCATCTGCATCCTCTGGCGCAATTTGCGTCACCTCTAGCGTTGTCGGGTTTGTCGAGGTTATATAGTCACCCTCACTATAGTTGAGCATTGCTCTTTGTTTGATTGATAGCTCGATATTGCTATCAGCAAGTAGGTAGTTACCCTGAAGTGTAAAAATCCACTGTGGGAAAGCTAAATAATCACTATTGAGTTCTTTATTCTCGCTTCGAACATAGCTACTGCTGCCAACTAACTCAAACCTCTTGAACTGTTTTCGACCAGAAAGCTCAACACCATAAGACTCATTTCTACCTGTGTTGAAATATTTCTGAGAAGAGCCCGTTGTTGGCACTAAAACGATGCCTTCTTTCCAGCGACTTGAAAACAGAGTTAACTCTGTAGAATAGTCATTAGCGAGAAAATGATTGACCCACTCAATCGTATCAATTTCCTCTGGTTTGATGCTCTCGTTTGCTTCAATTGCCTGAACAGAGCCAAATCTCTCAATTGCTGTGGGCGCTCTAAAAGCGTGGCCGTAAAGAAGCTTGGAGCTATAGTTTTCATTGACTTTGACAATGAGCCCTGCTCTTGGCGAAAGGTGAGAGCCGACATCTGAGTAATCGTCTGCTCTGAGACCATAGACAGCATGCAGTTTGTCATTAAATAAGCCTGTCTTGGCTTGGAATAGTGCATACCTAATGTGTCGTTTAGAATTCTTATAAGGGTTGTCTTGATCAACAAGGGTGCTGCCATTTAAGTCGATCCGGGAGTAGTTGCTACCGTTGACGATAAATCGGTCATAACCAGCACCGAGAACCCATTGCGTTGAGGCTTCAGGCGATTTGCCTTTTAACTGAAGTTTCGCGCCACTACGTTGCTCATTTGTAGATTGATAGAGTGTGTGAGGGCAGTAAAGAGGGTTATTGGTCGTATTGGTTCCATCTTTACAGTCAAAAGAAGTGATTGGTATATCGTTAGGCGCGTACACGAGGCTTATCGGGTAGCGTGCATTGTCAAATGACCATTCTTGCTTACTCTGCCAATGATAGATTTGAGTGCCCAGTTCAATGCTATCGCTAAGCTGGTAATCGTAAGATAAGCTTGCGAGCCAGAAGCTGGAATCTTGCCCTGAATGTTCCCGATCTTCAGTTAAGCTGGTAGATTGCACGTCAAAATTATCATCAATACGGGTAAAGAACTGGGTGCCGGTGCTTGGAAAACCAGATGCCAAATAGTTTGCGTAGTATGAAAAAAACTCGACACGTCCTGTATCGACTTTGCCAGCGCTCAATTTTATAAAGCCACTTTGATCACGATAGGCATAGTGTCTTTCGGAGTTATAGAGCAAACCGTCATCAGGATCGGTGTAGCGATAGTTCAAGTTTTGATCGCTCTGTCGGGCAAATGCTAAGCCGGCATTGAGTATGCTATCTTCGAATGTCTGTGCGACAAATAGAGAGGCTTTGGTATAACCATCACTGCCTACTTTACTTCTAATCTGGGTCTCATCTTTATTAGAGTCTTTGAGTTGTCGAGCAATTACACCATGAAAAGCATCGCTTCCATAGAGTGTACTGCCGGGCCCTCTAACCATTTCTATACGGCTTAAATGATCAAGATTGATAATCGGTTTATCATACAACGAGGTCGCATAAGTGTAGCTGTTTAAGGGGACGCCATTTAAAGTGTTGGCAATGCCGCGCACCGATAGCTCTGTAGTGAAGCCGCGAATTGCTATTGCTTCGGCACCACCCCAAGTAGGGTAACTTGCCACGGAAGGAACACTTTCCAGCACATCACTTAAGCGTTTTGCTCCTGTTTTTTGCCAGTCATTTTCGGTCAGAAGAGATACGCTAGACGCTGCGTCCAGCTCTGACTCTTCAAATACTGATGCAACAGTTACTTTGAGGTTCATTAAGTCCTGAATGGACATTTGGACTGTGTGATCGAGATAATGAGGTAATGTATAAAGCGGCACCACTACATGATATTGGGAAGATCGCTATCCCTGATCATATCCTTAACAAGCCTGGTAAGCTAACACCTCAAGAGTGGGAGGTTATGCAGTCTCATGCCCAGATCGGTTACGATATACTTTCGACGTCTGACTTAGAGGTCTTGCGAGCGGGCGCGCTCATTGCAGGTGGGCATCACGAGAACTGGGACGGTTCAGGCTATCCAAACGGTATTGCGGGTGAAGATATTCATATCTTTGCGCGAATTGCTTCGGTGGCAGATGTGTTCGATGCGCTGGTGAATCGTCGATGCTATAAACAAGCTAGGTCTATAGACGAGACATTAAACTTCTTCAAAGAGATGAAAGGCACTAAGTTCGAGCCGCGTTTGGTTGATTTATTACTCGATACCCAAGAAGAGCTAATGAAAATTCAAGAGGCGCATGCCGATTAGGCATGCGCATACGATACTAGGTTTTACGCTTAGAATGCTAAGGCAAAGCCTAGTAGTATCGATAGAGTAGCGAGACCGGATGCAACAATGATTGTCGCCATTGCCTTGTCTTGTTTGGCTGCATCAGAACGAGTAAACGACGCTCTATCTTCGAAGGTCATTTGTTTTAGCGGTGCAGCTAGCATTGGCTTCATTTCGTTATCAACTAAAATTGAATCGTTGGCTGGGTTGTCCTTGCCTGAGCCTTTTTTAGTTTGATGAGGAATGCCGTTAATTCGTGTCTGAAAAGTTGTATTTTCGGCTTCTTCTTGTTCACTCTCTTGCAGCAACTCCAGCGCCCAGCTTTCATCAACCTCTTGCGGTTCAGTGCTCCGGTATGCTGTATAGGTTTGGTTAAACTTTTCGTATAGTGCAGTGGTTTCTTGAAGTGTGAGAGTCTGATCCTGCGCTTTTTGAGAGACCATATTCAAAATACGCGCACGCTCGTCGTGTATCTGTTTATTGTCTTGCTCTAATGCTGAGTTTCCGTAATCTTCAATTGTTGCTACTGACATGATTCGTTCCTGAATTAATTGCCTTCTCTCTCCTTGGCGAACCGTTATCTTAAAACGATAAACGTCGAAAAGGCGTTAAAAGTAAATTCCAATTTGCTTCTTATTACAGGTTCTTTGAATCGATATTATCGGGGGGAGAATAGGAATTCAAAAGCCATATCAAGCTCTTGATTCTATTTCGATAGTGAGTGCTCAATGCAGTTCACTATGACTAACTCTTCCCTGTTATTGTTGTAGATCGAGATACTATCCTGATGTGGGCAATCATAGGTGGAAAGCTGCAAGTGGTCAATGTTTGCCGTGTGAGACATTGACCATTCTTGATGAGGGAAAAATCGATAAATTAAAGTGCTCGAGTTTCTCCAACCTTCATCAATAAAGCATTTTCATCGCCATAGCTTTGATCTATAGCGGCTTGTTTAAAGCGAGGAGGGGCTTCAAATGGGTCTTCAGGTGTCAGCATGATAGCCCCCCAATGCATGCCGATGGTTTTCTGTGCTTTGATACTTCTTGCAATTTCAATGGCATCTTCAGGTGTCGCGTGAACAGAACGCATATACCTTCTTGGCTCATAGGCGCCAATACCAATTAAGGCCAAATCGAAGGGGCCTGCCCGTTCACCTATCTCCTTGAATATCTCACCTTTCGCTGTATCGCCCGAGAACCATATGCTTCTTTCCTTGGAGCGGAAGCTGAAGCTTGCCCATAGGGTCTTGTTGGTATCAAAGAGGCCTCTGCCAGAGAAATGCACGGCGGGTAGTGTGGTGATGGTTAGTTCTTCGACTTGTGTTTCTTGCCACCAGTCTTGCTCAATAACACGCTTGTAGCCTCGCGATGTTAAGAAGCGCTTAAGGCCCAAGGGTACGATGACTAAAGTTTCTTTTTTGTAGGGGTAGGCTCGAAGGGCTAAGTCATCTAAGTGGTCATAGTGGTTGTGGCTGATGGCTATGATATCGGCTTGGGGTAATGACTTGGCGTCAAATGCAGAAGGCACAAAACGTTTGGGGCCTAAAGAACCAAGGCCAGCAACTTCACTCAAGAAGGGGTCGGTAATGATAACTTTGTTGTTTAGGCGGAGGATAAAGGCTGCATGACCTATCCAGGTGATGCTAGGTTGCGGTGTATCGCGGTATTGCTGCTCCACTTGCTCCTTGGGCAGAATGTGGCCTTCAGGTATAGAAGGCATTCTATTTGCGAAGGGGAAGGTGGTAAAGAAGCGTATTGCTTCCCAAGTGCTACTAGTGCGTTTTGGGCTGCCGGGAGGGTTTCGAAACCCTCCTACTGGTAGATGATGTTGGGGGCGCTTGCTTGTCGACACTTGTGCTATTTCTTTCGTTTAACTGATTTTTTCTTGGCGCTTGTTTTCTTTCCAGAGGTTTTCTTTTTCTTCTTAGAACCAGCCGCTTTTCCGGAAGCTTTGAGTTTTTTCGGGCCTTTATAGTGACCTTCAAGCTCTTTAACTTTACGTCGCTTGAAGGTCTGCTTTAGAAAACGCTCTATACCGGCCATAAGGTTAAATTCAGGCGCGGAAATAAGGGTGATGGCTAAACCCTTTTCGCCCGCTCTGCCGGTGCGACCTATACGGTGGACATATATCTCACCACGCCTCGGCATTTCGAAGTTGATCACCAGATCCATGCCTTCAATATCAATACCTCGTGCAGCAATATCTGTAGCGACCATTACTTTCAGCTCGTTACGGCGCATTTTGCTCATCACGAGATTTCGTTGTTTCTGGTCTTTGTCTCCGTGTAATACACCAGCGCTAATTTCTTGTTGCTGCATGACACGGTAAACCTGATCTACTTGCTCTTTCGAGTTACAAAAGACAATGCTGTGACGATATGTTTCGTTTCTTAGTAGCCAGCATAGTAGTTGGTATTTGTGAGCGTTATCGTCAGCAAAGATGATTTGCTGATCAATTGATGTGTGAGTATCGCTTGTTTGGTTTAGCTCATACACTTTTGGCTCATCTAGCAACTGGTCTGCCAGGCCTCGAAGTGCTTTATTGGCTAGTGTTGCTGAATAGAGCTGCGTTTGACGCCGTTGATGACAGTGTTCTGAAATAGATAGAATCTCATCGCTAAAGCCCATGTCGAGTAAGCGGTCTGCTTCATCAAGTATCAGGATGTCTACCGAAGAAAGGTCTAACAGGTCTCTGGCAAGCAATTCAGACAAACGCCCCGGTGTTGCCACGATAAAGTGTGGCGGGTTTTGAATGATTTCGGTCTGTTTGTGGATGTCAGTACCGCCACCGATATGACCCAACTTAAGTGCTGTAAAGCGAGCTAGCTGTTTTGCCTGCTTAAGCACTTGTTGGGCGAGTTCACGTGTAGGAACCAATACCAGGGCAAGTATGTCACCGCCTTCTTCATGCATTATTTGGTCGAAGGTAGGGAGTAGATAGGCAGCCGTTTTACCACTACCTGTCTCAGCGCTGACAAATAAGTCTTCGCCATCGAGCGCGTCAACCAGGGTTTTTTCCTGAACTTCAGTCGGTTCTTTAAAACCTGCTTCTTCTATTGCTTGAATTAAACTGTCTTCGAGTTCACTGAACACAAATATTACCCTCTTCGAATGTGAAGCGGATAATACCAAATTAGAGCAAGAGTTATTAGAAGAAAGGAGAGAAATCGAGAAGTATTAAAATAAACAAGTAGATACTTGATTCTATCTGATTGCGCGCTTTACTCTAGACTTCTTCCCAATACTAACAATCTAATGTTGAACAAATCATATATGAATACCAAGCTAATTCACCTTTTTTCCCTGGTTTTCCTTATTCTTTTGCTTATTTCTACCAGCCTTTTTGCACGACCCAAAATTGGTTTGGCTTTGGGAGGAGGTGGTGCCAAAGGCGGTGCTCATGTTGGTGTGCTTAAAGCCTTAGAGCGTGAGCAGATTCCTGTTGATTACATAGCGGGCACCAGTATTGGCTCGATCGTAGGTGGCCTATATGCCATGGGTTACAGCGCGGCAGAGATTGAGAAGAAGATGATGGCTACTACGTGGGAGGAAGGTTACTCAGACTCGATTCCTCGTCAAGATTTACCTTATCGCTTAAAGCAAAGAGACCAATTTAATGTACCCTTGGATATAGGGCTGCGTGATTACCAAATTACCTCGCCAAGTGGTTTGTTGTATGGTCAGCGTGCCGCGCAGCTATTACGTGAGACCTTTGGTATGGTGCCGGTGCTATCGAGCTTTGATCAGCTGTCGATACCTTATCGAGCAATTGCGACCGACCTGAGCCGCAACGAGCAAGTTACACTAGATCACGGAGACCTACTTAGTGCTATGAGAGCCTCGGCCAATGTGCCTGGTGTGTTGGCACCTGTAAACTGGGACGGGCAGTTGTTAGTTGATGGTGGTTTGGTAAATAACGTTCCAATAGATGTCGTGAAACAAATGGGGGCGGATATCGTTATCGCAGTAGATATCGGGGATGAGTTAGCTAAGCCTGAATCCTTGACTGATACTTTTTCTATCTTGGGGCAGCTCTCTAACTTTCTCACCGTGGCCTCGACTGAAAAACAAAAGGCACACCTGGCGGCTGAAGATATTCTAATAAAGCCTGATATTGATAATTTGAGTACGACTGATTGGTCAACCTTTCACTTGGGAATACAAGAAGGTCTTGAAGCGGCTGAATATCATTTGTTGTCATTGCAGGCTTTGTCACTTTCGGAGGCAGAGTATCAGTCTTACCTGTTGGCAAAAGAGAGGGTGAAAAACCGTTTGGTGCGTGTGCAAAAAGAAGCATTTAAACAGATTAGAATAGATAACCACTCCAATGCTCATCAAAGTATTATTTCAGAAAACCTGGATTTAAAAGCGGGTGAGAAGTTAAGTCCGAGTCAACTTAACCAGGCATTAAGTCGAGTATATTCCCTTGATGAGTTTCAGCGAGTTGATGCCAGAATAATCCCCGAGAACGATCAGCACAGTGTCATAGTTACTGCCGAAGGAAAAGATTGGGGGCCGA
>NZ_LWGG01000556.1:0-535 GCF_001635365.1 Oleiphilus sp. HI0128
AGTAATATGGCCAGCAAAATCGACAAATGGGTTATCTTACAAACAATTAAACACTTAAGTGAACATAGATCAAAAGGTCATGACACCAAACTCTTTATTAACCTGACCAGCGAGACGCTACAAGATCAAACCTTCACCTCATGGCTGAATGTAGCGCTGAAAGCCGCTCGCCTACCTGGCGACTCTTTAATTTTCCAGATATCGGAAAACAACGCTATCACTTACATGAAACAAGCAAAAGAGTTTGCCAAAGGTATCAGCACCCTACACTGTAAAATGTCGATCAATCAGTTCGGCCATGCCTTAAAACCTTTCAACCTTCTGAAACACTTAAGCCCAGAATACATCAAGCTTGAAGGTTCCTTTACTCAAGATATGCAAAAGGGTGAAGATTCAAAAGAACAGGCTAAAGAAATGATTCAGACCTTACAGTCCATGGGTAAACTCACTATCGTGCCGCTGGTAGAGAGTGCAGCCCTGCTATCAACTTTGTGGCAAGCGGGCGTCAACTATATTCAGGGTTACTACCTGCAAG
>NZ_LWGG01000557.1:0-531 GCF_001635365.1 Oleiphilus sp. HI0128
GCCCTTGTAAAATGATCGCCCCTGTCCTTGAGGAAATTGCTGACGACTATGCTGGCAAGATCAAAATATGTAAGTTAAATATTGATGAGAATGAGCAAACCCCACCTAAATTCAATATTCGTGCATAAGAGGGGAAGGTTTCCCCGTATTGATCCTTCACGGCCTGTTTGGCTCGTCAGATAATTTAGGCAGTGTTGCAACGGCCTTGGCAAGTAAGTTTAAAACCCATGCTATTGACCTGAGAAACCATGGTCGTTCGTTTCATCGCGAAGAGATGAACTATGAGCTTATGGCAGAAGATGTGATCGAATATATGAATGATCAAGGTATTGATATCGCATATGTGCTTGGACATTCCATGGGTGGAAAAGTCGCTATGAGTCTAGCCCTGCACCAGCAAAAACGAATAAAGGCCGTGATCGTTGCCGATATATCGCCTGTTCGGTATGAGGGACATCACGATGAAATATTTGCTGGTTTATTTGCTTTGCTAGAGTCAGATATCGTAAGTCGAAAGGAAGCAGATTCTTT
>NZ_LWGG01000558.1:0-270 GCF_001635365.1 Oleiphilus sp. HI0128
TGACATTTTATTTGGCAGAGAGGGCGAAGATGTTCTAGATGGCGGAAAAGGAAACGACCACCTTCACGGCGGCACTGGAAACGATTTCTTAGTCGGCGGAGCAGACAACGATACCTACCACTTCACACAAGGTCACGGCTACGACAGGATTGAAGATACTGAAGGAATAAACACCCTCATAATTGGTGGTCGAACCATCACTGCTCTAGAAAAAGTTTCTGGTACAGAAGACTCATATAAAAACGCATTAGATGAAAACGATCCCTATCG
>NZ_LWGG01000559.1:0-217 GCF_001635365.1 Oleiphilus sp. HI0128
CGTCTATGTGCGCCACGAAGTGGTCCATAACCGCTTTGTGGTCGATGACTTAAAGCAACGTGGTGCCATTTTTGTCGATGAGCTGGAAGAAGTACCGGATGATTCCTTGGTTATCTTCAGTGCTCATGGCGTATCCAAGGCGGTTCAAGCCGAAGCAAAAGAGCGTGATTTGAATGTCTTCGACGCGACCTGTCCACTGGTAACTAAAGTCCATATC
>NZ_LWGG01000560.1:0-285 GCF_001635365.1 Oleiphilus sp. HI0128
ACAACAATGACTCTAAAGACACCTGAATAGTTTGAGCATACTCACGCTGTTCATCTTCCAACTTCGATTCCAGCAATAACGAAGTGAAACCTAGCAACCCGTTCATTGGCGTTCGCAACTCATGGCTCATTTTTGCTAGAAACAAGCTTTTCGTCTCGCTGTTCTTGCGTGCTGCTTCTAACTCCTTCTGCGACAACGTTAAACGAGCCTCAGACTTATACAGACGCTCTTCCATCTCCTGCTTATACTCTAGAATCGATAACCACAGTTCAGAGACCTCAGTAT
>NZ_LWGG01000561.1:0-359 GCF_001635365.1 Oleiphilus sp. HI0128
GGGGGAAGCCCACCCTACTGCAAACGATAAAGTTAAAGTTCATTATCATGGCACCTTAACTGATGGCACTGTCTTTGATAGTTCCGTAGCTCGCGGACAACCTATCTCTTTTGGCTTGAATCAAGTTATCAAAGGCTGGACTGAAGGTCTGCAACTTATGGTGGTTGGCGAGAAGACCCGATTATTTATTCCGAGCGAACTTGGCTACGGAAATAGAGCTGCTGGCGCCATCCCGGCTGGCTCGGTACTAATTTTTGATGTTGAGTTGCTTGGCATCAATGAATAAACAACTATAGTGAGATATAACTACTCGTAACAGAACAATTACGAGTCTTTTTAAGATAACGGAGAATAGAATG
>NZ_LWGG01000562.1:0-395 GCF_001635365.1 Oleiphilus sp. HI0128
ATTAAAAAAATCCTATCTTGATATCCATGAATCACAACTTGTTGCTCTCTCGAAAGAATGCAACCTGAAGTGTCAAAGTAACTTAACGCCAACTCAAGGTATGCTGGCTACAATAATCCAGTTACACATACAATCAAATTCTGATATAAGTTCAAGCAGCGACATCGAGAGTTAACCTATGTGTGGAATAGCAGGTTTGTTTGGCCTCCCCCCGTTTGAAAAAGATCGCTATGCACTTGCCAAGCAAATGGCAGGACAATTACGCCATCGAGGCCCTGACGGACAAGCTTACTATCTAGATAGCCAAGCCTTATTGGTTCATACGCGTTTGAGCATCATCGATATTCAGGGTGGTGAGCAGCCTATTCATAATGAAGATAAATCAGTATGGGTTA
>NZ_LWGG01000563.1:0-684 GCF_001635365.1 Oleiphilus sp. HI0128
AAGTTGGGCTTCCCCCTGCGTTTAAACATAGCCCTTCATGAGAACCAAATACTTCGTCAACCACATTAACAAAACGCTGATAGCTACTTTTTGCAGCACGAGCCACGACAGCCCTTCCTTCCAAAATATTAAGCGCCTTGGCAACGTGGTAGTCGTAACCCATTAGTCCGCTAAGGCTCAATAAATCAGATTGTTTAATACGCTCTAGACAAGACCTAAACTCACTCATGTCAGCAAAGCCACCACGATGCAAACCCACGTCGACCTCAAGGTTAACCTTCATCTTGAGCCCTGACTCTAAAGCAACAGCCTCGTACTCGTTCAAGCGTTCATTTGAGTCAATCAGCCATTGAACTTGCTCTGCTGGCTCAAAGTCTAGCGGCTCACCTTGCTTCTCATACCACTGATAGAAAGCTCTAAGCGCCATGACAGGCATAGGTTTTCCTAACAACAAGTCCGGCTTTACGGGCCATTTATGCTCTGCAATATGTATAAGAAAAGGAAGGTGAAAGCACATTAAACGAGAGGAATTAGTTTCGGACAGTATATATTCCAGCATAGGAATACTGGGTAAAGATTTTGCCACCACTCGATAGGCAAACCCTTTTTCTAGGGTTTCTTTCAAGCGTGCAATATTTTCATCCAACAAAGATTTATCGACAAGCAGTACAGGGCTAGCAAGGC
>NZ_LWGG01000564.1:0-347 GCF_001635365.1 Oleiphilus sp. HI0128
CCAAAATATTAAGCGCCTTGGCAACGTGGTAGTCGTAACCCATTAGTCCGCTAAGGCTCAATAAATCAGATTGTTTAATACGCTCTAGACAAGACCTAAACTCACTCATGTCAGCAAAGCCACCACGATGCAAACCCACGTCGACCTCAAGGTTAACCTTCATCTTGAGCCCTGACTCTAAAGCAACAGCCTCGTACTCGTTCAAGCGTTCATTTGAGTCAATCAGCCATTGAACTTGCTCTGCTGGCTCAAAGTCTAGCGGCTCACCTTGCTTCTCATACCACTGATAGAAAGCTCTAAGCGCCATGACAGGCATAGGTTTTCCTAACAACAAGTCCGGCTTTACG
>NZ_LWGG01000565.1:0-48200 GCF_001635365.1 Oleiphilus sp. HI0128
AGAACTCAGTAAATAGCGCTGTTTTATATTTATACTATTAGACTATAATGTCCCTGCTTTTTATAAGCGTAAAAATATAATGTAAATTAAGGATATTAAGATATGAAATTGCATGTTGTAGTAGCATTGTTGGTAGTTACCTTGTTGTCTGGCTGTGTAAGCATGAGAACAAGTGAAAAGCACGAATATATGGAAATCGAGCGTCGCCTTGAATTGGCTAGTCTTGAGCCGATCGAAGAGAATAATCCAGGCTTAGCGGCTGCTCTGAATATTCTACCTGGTTTTGGTAATGTTTACTTGGAGCAGTGGGGCGCATTTATTGGTAACTTGCTATTATGGCCGGTTTCAGTGGTGTGGGGTGCTCCTCAAGCCTATATCGATGCAAAAACGCTTAACAAACAGGAAACATTGTACTTTTACAAGCATGGCTTGGGCAAAGACGAGCTAGCGCAGAAAGAAGGAATGGCTAAGTAATTACTTAGTTATAATCTGGCCAGGCATGCTGGCCAGATTACCTATAGATCTCTTCTAAAAACCAATGTCTCCATCATCCTGAATACTAAGACGATCAGTTGTTGCTGATAGTTGGTTAGGCGATGAGGCGTCTGCCCCCAGCTTTATCATCAAACGTAAATCGTTCGCTGAATCTGCATAGGCGAGCGCATCTTCATAAGTAACATCTCCAGCTGAATACAGGTCGTACAGGGCCTGATCAAAGGTCTGCATACCAATATCTCGCGATTTGGTCATTATTTCCTTCAACTTATGAATTTCTTTTTTGCGGATGAGGTCTGCACATAAAGGCGTGTTGAGTAGCACTTCGATACAGGCTCGGCGGCCTTTACCATCGGGCGTTGGAATCAATTGCTGGGCAACAATTGCCTTTAGGTTTAGGGATAAATCCATCCATATCTGGTTTTGCTGTTCAGGCGGGAAAAAGTTAATGATCCGGTCGAGTGCTTGGTTAGCGTTATTAGCGTGTAGTGTTGCCAAGCATAGGTGTCCAGTCTCGGCAAAGGTGACCGCGTAATCCATCGTCTCCTTACTACGAATCTCACCAATCATGATAACGTCTGGTGCCTGCCTCAAGGTGTTCTTAAGGGCAATTTCAAAGGTTTCTGTGTCAATACCGACTTCACGCTGGGTGACAATACAGTTCTGGTGTTGATGGATATATTCAATAGGGTCTTCGATAGAAATAATATGACCTTTACTATTTCTATTTCGGTGCCCGATCATTGCTGCGAGAGAAGTTGACTTACCCGTGCCCGTTGCACCGACAAAAATAATCAGGCCACGTTTTGTCATTGCTAACTGATTGATGGTTGTAGGTAGACCCAAATCTTCAATGCGTGGAATGTTAGTTTCGATTCGACGCAGCACCATACCGCACAAGTTTCTTTGCATGAAGGCACTTACACGAAAGCGGCCAATGCCACGGGCACTGATAGCAAAGTTACATTCGCTTTTCTCAGTGAACTCGTCACGTTGTTTCTCTGACATGACATCAAATACAATCTCACGACATTGCTCGGGCGTGAGTGCGTGCTTGGTAACAGGGACGAGCTTGCCGTGGATTTTGATGCTCGGTGCGACACCAACAGTAATAAATAAGTCAGAGCCACCTTTTTCGACCATGACTTTTAAGAGTTTTTCAAAATCCATGTTACATATCCTGAATCATTTTATCTTTGTTCATAACGCGGCCTAAGTTAGAAATTCTCAGGGATCTTGGCTTTTTCTCTTGCTGTATCACGAGTGATAAAGCCCTTGCTTAGTAGGTTCTGCAAGCACTGGTCGAGTGTTTGCATACCGATTGAAGCGCCCGTTTGGATCGCACTGTACATCTGGGCGACCTTATCCTCACGAATCAGGTTACGAATTGCAGGGGAGCCGATCATAATTTCATGTGCAGCAACTCGGCCACCATTGGTCTTTTTCAACAAGGTCTGAGAAATAACAGCCTGTAAAGACTCGGAAAGCATTGATCGAACCATCGCTTTTTCTTCTGCAGGGAATACGTCGACGACACGGTCAATCGTTTTAGCTGCTGAGGTGGTGTGCAAGGTGCCAAATACCAAGTGACCCGTTTCTGCTGCGGTCAGTGCCAAACGGATGGTTTCAAGGTCACGAAGCTCACCAACCAGAATAATATCGGGGTCTTCACGAAGCGCTGAACGTAGCGCTTCGTTAAAGCCCAAGGTGTCCCGATGAACTTCACGTTGGTTCATTAAGCACTTTTTACTTTCATGAACAAATTCGATCGGGTCTTCAATCGTTAGAATGTGGTCGTAGCGGTTGTCATTGATATAGTCGATCATGGCGGCCAATGTGGTTGACTTACCAGAACCGGTTGGCCCTGTTACCAGAACCAAGCCGCGTGGGACTTCAGCAATATCTTTGAAAACCTGGCTCATTCCCAGGTCTTCCATGGTGAGTACTTTCGAAGGAATAGTACGGAATACCGCGCCAGCACCGCGGTTCTGGTTAAAGGCGTTTACACGGAAGCGAGCAACACCGGGTACTTCGAACGAGAAGTCAGTCTCCAAGAATTCTTCAAAGTCTTTTCGTTGCTTGTCATTCATGATGTCATAAATCAGGGAATGAACTTCTTTGTGCTCCATCGCTGGCAGGTTGATACGGCGAACATCACCGTCAACACGGATCATTGGCGGTAGTCCGGCAGATAAATGTAAATCGGAAGCGCCTTGTTTGGCGGAGAATGCCAGCAGTTCAGTAATATCCATGGTCGTCCTCTAAAGCCTATAACTTTGTATCTTAGATTTTTAAATGAGAAAGCTGATCCAGAAGGATAAAGCTTGTTAATACAGGTTGTTTTTGCTCAAATGCATGTCGACTTTAAGACACGCCACGCAAACTTATATTATGAACTTCAGCATAGCAGACAAGCTCCAGAACGTAAGAAAAAGGATACAAAAAGCCACAATTGATGCCGGCCTAGCAGAAAACTCCGTGCAGCTCCTGGCGGTGTCGAAAAAGAAGCCTGCTGAAGCAGTCTTTGAGTTATTTAAGCAAGGGCAGAAAATATTTGGCGAGAACTATCTTAATGAAGCGCTTGAAAAGCAGATAGCGGTCAAGGCTTTATTGACGAAAGAAGGCAATGCCGAAGATATCGTCTGGCACTTTATTGGCCCGATTCAGTCGAATAAAACGCGGCCGATTGCTGAAAGCTTTACTTGGGTGCATAGTGTTGATCGCATAAAAATAGCACAGCGTTTAAATGATCAGCGCCCGGACACTTTATCGCCACTGAATATTTGTATTCAGGTGAATATTGATGAAGAAGAGACTAAATCGGGCATATTGTTGAGTGATTTGCCTGAGCTTTGTCGAGCACTAGAAGATATGCCTCGTTTGAAGCTACGCGGCTTAATGTGCATACCTCAAGCAAATCAAAGTGAAGAGAGTTTGAGCACCGCGTTTACGAAGATGAAGTCGGCATTTAATGATCTGCAAGAAAGCTATTCGAGTGTCGATACTCTCTCGATGGGAATGTCTGGTGATATGGAACAGGCCATTGCCTGTGGCTCAACGATGGTCAGAGTTGGGACCGCTTTGTTTGGCGAACGCTAGAGCTTGGAAACAGTTTTTGAATTTTTGAACAGGAAGTGAACTAACAATGAACTTGAATGAACAAAAGATCTGCTTTATTGGCGCAGGTAACATGGCACACGCCATTGTTGGTGGCCTAGTAAAGAAAGGTTTAAACGCAAGCAATATTGTAGCAACTGCACCAAACCTTGAACATCGGGAAGCGATGCAGAACACATGGGAGGTCGAGGTGGATGAGGACAATGCTCGCGCTGTTAGCACTGCAGATATTGTCGTGCTCAGTGTAAAGCCTCAGGTACTGCATTCAGTATGTGAGTCATTGAAAGGCAGCCTTAGTCATCGTCCTCTAATCATCTCTATTGCGGCAGGCATTGGTTTGGACCTGCTGGCACAGTGGTTGGGCTCTGAGCAGGCATTGGTGAGATGCATGCCGAATACCCCAGCCCAGGTACTCAAGGGTGCGAGCGGCTTGATCGCGAATGCGAATGTAAGCGATGAACAAAAGAACTTGTCAGATGAATTGTTTCAGGCAATTGGCTTGGTTGAATGGGTAGATCAGGAAAGCTTGATTCACTCAGTGACGGCCTTGTCAGGTTCAGGGCCAGCGTATATCTTTTTGATGATCGAAGCGATGGAAGCAGCCGCGATAAAACAAGGGCTCTCTGCAGATACGGCTCGAAAGCTGGCAGCACAAACCGTAGCGGGTGCCGCTGAAATGGTGCTTAGTGGTGATGTGGCACCAGCCCAGCTAAAGCGCAATGTGATGTCTCCCGGCGGAACAACAGAGCGAGCGATTCATACTTTCGAAGAGAAGGGCTTGCTTGAAATTGTCGATGAGGCAATGCAGGCCGCAGCAGATCGATCAGTAAGCTTGGCAGAAGAGCTGAAGGCTTAAACTATGAAGATTGCATTGCTGCTGACAGGTTCCGAGTTGATGACCGGTGATATTGTTGATAGTAATTCGGCGATGATCGCTGAATACTGTCTTGATCAAGGTATTCAGGTGGCTTACAAGGCGACCGTTCCTGATGAACTAGACCTATTGGTTTCAGAAATAGAGCGCTTAAGTCAGCACTTTGATGTTCTGATTGTTAACGGTGGCTTAGGGCCGACAACAGATGACATGACGGCAGAAGCTCTGGCTAAAGTTCTAGGCAAGCCAATCAAGCAGCACGAGCAAGCTCTGGCACACCTGAGCTCTTGGTGTCAGCAACGCAACTACCATTTAAGTGATGCCAACAAAAAGCAGGCGATGCTGCCCGAAGGGATTGCTTTGCTGGCAAATAGTATCGGTTCTGCAGTGGGTTTTTGGGCGCCTCATAATGATTGTCAGATTTATTGTACTCCGGGTGTACCGAAAGAACTTGAGCTGATGCTGCGTGAGGAGATCTTACCGAGTCTAAAGGTTACTTTACCGAGTGATATTGAGGTGAAGCGCCTTCGCTACCGCGTTTTTGGTTATGGTGAATCAAAACTTCAGCAGGTGCTGGCTCAGACCTTTCCGGATTTGCCTGCTTGCATTGAGATAGGCTTTCGAGCCTCTCTACCTCTAATAGAACTGAAACTGAAGGTTGATAGGCTAGAACATCATGCTACTTTAGGTGAATGGGGCAAGAAGATAGAAGCATTGCTTGGTGATCATATTGTCACTAAGGATCAACGCTCTATTGCTCACGTTGTCGTAGATAAGCTTAATGCCGAAAGTAAAACGCTTACCTTTGCCGAGTCTTGTACGGGCGGCAAGATAGCTTCTTTAGTGACAGAGATTAGCGGCGCATCGGCAGTGTTTGAAGCGGGTGTTGTCTCTTATTCCAATGAGATTAAACATCGAGTACTTGGCGTGTCGCAAGACTCTTTGGATAAGTATGGTGCTGTGAGCGAGCCTGTTGTCAGAGAGATGCTGGCGGGTGTGCTCGAATTAAGTGGTGCAGACATAGGAGTGTCGGTATCAGGCATCGCTGGTCCAAATGGCGGTACCGAAGAAAAGCCAGTTGGTACTGTTTGGGTCGCTTGGGGTGCAAAGAACAATATCAAAGCACGTGAATTCTACTTTCCGGGTAGCAGGGTGTTTTTTCAGGAACTAGTTTCAGCCTTAGCTCTGGATTTGGTCCGGCGAGAATTGATTGATTCAAGTGAAGAACCGGAATATTTTCGTGCCAGAAAAAAGCCGGGGTCAGAGTAGAGTAGCGCTTACTTAAGCTGAATTGAGACCATGCTATAGATAAGCTGTAAAAGTCGGCACGCAATGAAATAGCGGTTTCGACTAGAGCCTACAAATACCCTGCCTAAACTTTGTCAGCAAAGTGCCAAAGGCAGACCTACGAGCTTGTTTCACGTTTGGCCCGATTGCCATAAACAATGTGGCGCAGATTCATTATTTATTACGTAGTTGCTGATATTTTATACTAGATTCATAACTATTTAGTATGTCTTTTGATACTTCATGTTCGGCGTCGAAATAGTCACAGATGACTCTAACTTTTTTTAATAGCCCTCTCTGTGTGAAAGCCGAAGCACCGATCCATACTTCACCCTTGCTACCAATTAATACAGCGTGGTACGTAAGTAGCCTTTCACTCCCTCCATCAATTCTCCTCACTATGCCCTGTGCGCGTTGAAGCTTTAATTTCACATTTCTTCCTAGTGAATACTTAGAGACTAATCCTTTATGTCTAAAAACTTCAACAATTCCATTGCTCTTATTGAAAAGGAATATTAGTCCTGCTGACCTTCTGTAGCTATGAAGTGATAGAAAAAAAGCTACAACCATAAGTAGTAGAACAACTATCAAGGAAAATTCTATATTATCGCCAACTAGCTGATTTTGCTCTATTAAAACAAATGTGAGTAAATACAAGACAAAAAAAACAGGTATTGCAACAACTCCAAATAGTGCTCTGCCAGTGTCTATTCCTTTGACCGCAAGCTTACCACCTACTTTCTTAGTTCGAATCATCTGTGATCCTAATGATTAGTTTTGACTATATTTATTTAAGGGAGGAGTGTAATTAAATACGCAATTAACTCAATCATCAATCATGGCTTTTTGCTTTGTATTAGAAATGCAGTCTAAGCCAAGTATTAAAGCTAGAAGGAAAGATGTGTTGAGATAAGAGTCCCTTTCAGGTGCTGAATTTGGCTGTTTTATCCTAATCATAACTAACCTGTCGAGCGACAGCTTTGCGGACTTTGCTGTTGTTTGACTATGTCGTGATTTGAAACTCAAACTGTAAGGTCGGGTTTGAGCCGATACAGATAAGCATTATTCCTCTGTACAGCAAAGCGCTCCGTGCTTAAGGGGCTTAATCTTTCAAGACCAAAACCCCAAAAACGAATCCACCACAGAGGCTTATTAAATAGATTCTGTTTATTCGTACTTACAAAGATAAGCGGTATCTGTAGGAACTTGCAGGTCGAAGGACTGATTTGCTTCAACGGTAAAAGTCTCTCCGTCTTTAAATGAAACAAATTCTTCTGAGCCTGGTAGTTTTACAATTAGTTCGCCACTGACAACTGTCATGTATTCTTTCTGGCTGGTACCGAAGGTATATTCACCTGCTTTCATAACGCCTACTGTTGCTGGCAGAGTAGTGCTTTCAAAGGCAATCGATTTAACCTTGCCATCAAAATATTCGTTAACTTCTAGCATTGTAGCTCTCCTGTAATTACTATTTTGCGTAAATTCAAATCAATGGGCGGCATTATACGCATAATCGATGGCAGGGTATTCATTTTTGAAAGTACAAAGTATGATTTTTACTGGTAAACTGCCTAGCTCGTTATAAGTAATAATAAAAACTGGATATCTAAGAAATGCTTAAGAAGACTCGAACAAAAATCTTACTACTTATTTTAGTACTGGTGATATTTCACGCCGCGGGTATCGCTAAGGATGCAGGGGTCTTCCGTAGTGTTGAAGAAAGTCAGCCTTTTGGGCAGTGTGAAAAGCTAGCAGGTCCTATTGGAGCAGAGGATATCACGGTCGATCGAGTGCAAAAGCTGGCTTATATTTCAGCCGATGACCGTCGCCAGGCTTTTTTGGATAAAGACTTAAAGTCCTATGAAAACGGTGGTATTTGGACTCTGGATCTCAGTGATCCAAACTCGAAACCAAAGCAGTTGATGGTCAAAATGAAAGGGGCTTTTCATCCTCATGGAATTGCTCTGCGCTTTGAACAACAAGATGGCGTTCAGGGAAAGGCGATAGAGCTCTATGCGGTAAATCATCTTGATATGCAGACACATGAGATTGATGTATTTAGCATTCTTCCTGATGGTAACTTAAAGCTACGCCGACGTATTCCATTTCCAGAGTTAATCTCGCCTAATGATATCGCTGTTGTGGGGAAAGACCGTTTCTTTGTATCAAACGATCATGGCAACCCGCGTCATAGCGTGATGGAGATTGTAGAGGACTATGCCGGGCTGGCGTTGTCTTCGCTGGTATATTTTGATGGAGAGCAGGGGCATACAGTGATCGATGGCCTTCGTTATACGAATGGGGTGACTTTGTCTGCAGACCAGAAAACCCTGTTTGTAGCTGAAACCACAGCGAATCAAGTGTCTCGCTATATGAAAGGACAGGATATGCTGTCCTGGCACTTAATTGATACGGTTTACATCCCCATGGCTGTTGATAATCTTGAGTGGTTGGATGATCAACACCTGCTCACAGCCGGTCATCCGAAAGTCTTTGAGTTTACGGCTCATATGCATGATGAAAGCCACCTTTCTCCATCTCAAGCATTTAAAATAGATGTGTCTGGTGAAAAGATGCAGGCCGAGTCGATTTACTATGATAGTGGCGAGCTGATTTCAGGCACGAGTGTGGCAAGTATGTATGAAGATCAATTACTACTTGGTGCTGTATTTGAGCCCTTTGCCCTTAGATGTGCAAAGCCGGCAGAGGCAGAGAAACAAAGCGTGGCTGTAGAATAGCGTCGAATTCCAGCTTGATGTAAGGCTACTGAGTTCCCGCTTTGTCAGTGCTTTTAACTTTACGACGTGCCAAACCTAGACCAATTAAACCGATACTTATCAATGATAGTGTCGTTGGTTCTGGGATTTCGGTAACTATTGGGTTTGCATGAGCTTGTATGGTGATCAAGCTAAATAGAACTAGCGCGACCGCGCGACTTATATGTTTCATTTTACCTTCCTTAGTAATTTTTCCTTTACTGGTGAGACGATATAAAGGAGCTTTCAGTGAGATGGAATGGCAGTCTATCTATAGAATGTGACTAATAGATGAAGCCCTCACTAGATTTCGGGCGCGAGTGTAGCGCAGATTTAGCTCAAGTGCGATTGAAAGTTAGGATAAAAGCTGTAACACAGCGCCACGTTGACTATTCGCTTGTCCTTGTACGGCGATCTGTACCTGATCTCTTATTTGGCTCGCAGCTAGGTCTGAGGCCACCTGAGCATAGTCAGTGTCACTGATTCGGCTCCTCGCTTCAGCCGTATTAACTTTGGATATGGCGATATTATCGATCGAACTCTCGACTCGATTGCTAACGGCACCAAGTTCTGATTGGCGGGATAGTACTAGCTCAGATGCTTGGTTTAAGGTTTCTAATGACTTGCTAGCTTGCTCAGCTGAACTTAAGTCTACGTCTTCAAAGCCTAATTCTTTGATCTCTTTGGCTAAGTCTTTGCCTTCGAGTTGAATGCTCTTTCCTGGTTGATCCAGTTGAATATTGAAGTCTTGTTCACCACTGAGTAGGGCCTTGCCATTGAAGTTAGTGTTTTCGAGAATGCTATTTGAGTCTTCAATCAAGAGATTTGCTTCTTCTTGCAAGGCTTGTCGGTCTTGTGTGGATAGCGCACCGTTACCAGCTTGAATCGTCAACTCTTGTATACGACCAATGTTATCGTTAAGGCTTTTCAGTGCTCCGTCGGCAACCTGAATTGCGGAAATGGAGTCATTGGCGTTACGGATGCCTGCATCAAAAGCACCTAGTTGGCTATTCAAGCGTTCAGATATTGCTGCGCCTGCTGCATCATCAGCTGCGCTATTAATCCGGCTTCCTGAACTGAGCTGCTGCAGTTGTCTATCAGTTTGGGACGCACTGGAAAGGCTTTGAGGGCTGCCAATGCCGCCGTTGAGTGAAATAGTCATGATGATTGCTCCCGCCGAGATAGCTATTTTTTAATGATAGCGCGGGAAGTCGAGCAGGTCATTTATTAAACAGTAACGCTTGGTAACCAGCGCTACTGTTTAGGGTACTATTTTATGTCATATTTTTGCGAGTGACGTAATGATGCCTAACTGTTTCGTTAAAAGCTTCGACATAGGTAGGGTGAAATTGCGTGCCACTTTCGCCATTAATGAGTGTGACAGCACTGAACAGAGACTTCTTGTAGCTTCTATCTGCACGTTCGTTGGTTACTGCATAGAAGGTGTCCGCCAAAGCGATTAACATAGCACCACGGTGTATTTGTTCGTTTGCCAAATTCTTTGGGTAGCCTTTACCATCATATCGCTCATGGTGTTGAGCAACCATCGTGGCGGCTTCTGTCCAACCTTCCATACGACTTAGAAATTCTGAGCCCATCTCTATATGGCCGCGAATAGTACGAAATTCCTGGTCGCTTAGTTTGCTAGGCTTATTAAGTATGTCGGGCGAGACTAAAGACATGCCGATATCGTGAAGATAGACTGCAGCAGTTAATTGGTCTGTATCGATAGGCTCTTCAAGGTCTTTGTTGGTAGATAAGCACAACTCTAGAATGGAATCTGTTCTACCTTGTTTGTATATGCCTAAGTCATCTAGCTGTAAGGCAAGCTTTCTAAAAAATGCTAAGTCAGGGTTGTCCTGATGCTCAAGGCTCAGCGCGATACTGCCGGGTTTTTCTTCTTCAGTGCTACTTTTCTTCGCCCCGACCAGCTGGTCCATTGCTTTATCAAGTGCTTTCAGGTCCTGGCCTGCAGTGCAGCCTCTGACATCTTCGATAACCTTAAGCATGGTCGCCTGAGGCGTACCTTCTACCTGGCCATCACTAATCAGTGTATTGATCATATCCCGTATACGAATAACGATGGCAAAGATAAATTCGCCGTACATAGGAAGATAGGTACGCTGGCCTTGGCGCATGTCAGAGACGATTTCTTCGAGAGCGTGAATTGTTTCGACCAAGGGGTCGAGAAATACCATACGGCAATTACCTTTTAGAGAGTGAATGTCTCTAAAAAGGCGATGAACAAGTTCCGGATCTTTTGAGTTATCAAGTAATGCGATACAAGCTTCGATCTGCTCAATATTCTCTTGTAAACACTCTGCAAAATCTTGCGTTATTTCATTGTCTAGCTCAGTAAACTGAGGGCAGGTGGTAACCATCATTTCAATCCCGTTTTGATAAGCGCTATTAAGTCCTACTTTTAAGAATAGACCATGAGAGGAAAAATAAACGAAATTTTTGACTAGTTCACAAACTTAGGCTTGGCTTATAAGATTCTACTTAAAGTCCGAACCATTCTGGTTTGATCAATAAGACCAAAAGAACGCTTACCTGAATCGCAATAAATGGCATTACACCACGGTAGATATCACTGGTTTTGATGCTCGGCGGTGCCACACCCTTTAAATAGAACAAACTAAAGCCAAAGGGAGGGGTGAGGAAGCTGGTTTGCAGGTTCATTGCAATCAGAATTGCAAACCAAAGCATGCTGATACCTAGGGTTTCTGCGATAGGTGCCAGAACAGGGATGATAATAAAAGAGATTTCAACAAAGTCGATAAAGAAGCCTAGAATCAGAATGACCAACATAGTGAGAATCAAGAAACCCCATTTTTCGCCTGGAAGTTGCAACAACCATTCTTCCAGTATCATATCGCCGCCAGAATAGCTGAAGGTCATAGAGAAGGCCGTGGCACCGATCAGAATAGCGAACACCATTGCTGTGACGTTGACGGTTTCCTTAGCGCTATCCCAGAGCATCTGGAAATTAAACTGCTTGTAGAGTAGAACCAGAAATATCGCACCAATACCACCTAATGCTGAACTTTCCGTTGGTGTAGCAATACCGGCAAAAATAGAACCGAGTACAACAAAAATCAGCGCTAAGGGAGGAATAATGGCTAATAAGGCTTTGCGTATTTGTTCGCTCTTATCTTCCTCTGAAATAGGCATAGCAGGAGCCAAGGCCGGGTTTCGACTTGTTACAAATACTATGTAGCCAATGTAAAGAGCTATCAGCAAAACCCCCGGCGCAACAGCGGCTCTAAACAGGTCGCCAACAGGTAAACCCAGTACATCGCCAAGAATAATTAAAATAATAGAAGGCGGCACGATTTGACCAAGGGTGCCCGATGCGCAAATGGTGCCGCAGCTGAGTTGTTTATCGTAGTTATACTTGAGCATGCAAGGCAGGGATATCAAACCCATCGCAACCACACTGGCACCGACTACACCGGTTGAGGCGGCGAGCAAAGAGCCGACGAGTATGGTGCTAATGGCTACGCCACCATTGAGTCTGCCGAATAACTGTGCCATCGATTCAAGGAGTTGCTCAGCCAGCTTGGTTTTCTGGAGTATGACGCCCATAAAAATGAACAAGGGAATAGCCATCAGAATGGTATTTTCCATAATGCTCTGTATGCGGTAGGGCATAAAAGCAAACAGCTCAAAACCCTCTGCCCAAATACCAAATGCCAGAGCCACTCCTGCAAAAGTAAAGGCGACGGGAAAGCCCAGCATCAGCATTAGCAGGGCAACCACGAACATGACGATACCGCTCATGACAAGCCGACCTCTTTGCTTCTTGGGTAAGCTTCTTTCCCAACGATTACACGGAGAGCCTGAGTGATCATGCTTAAACTTGCCAAACCAATCAGTATAAAAGACAAAGGAATCAGGCTCTTGATTAACCAGCGATGAGGTAGGCCGCCCGGGTCACCACTGCCTTCACCCATTTGATAAGACTCATAAGCAAAACCAAGGCTAAAGTGAGTCACAAGTATAATGAAGGGAAGGATAAGAATGAGCGTACCTAAGAGGTTAATCCAGGCCTTGGTCTGGTCTTGCCAGTGATCATAGAAAATATCCACGCGGACATGGGCATTTTCTTGAATCGCATAGGGAATACCTAGTAGAAACACGCAAGAGAAGAGATGCCACTCCAGTTCCTGCATACCGATCGATACATCATTAAAGCCATAGCGCATGACCACATCGTAGAAAACGTTGATGAGTAGTAAGAGCATGGCGCTAGCCGAGAGTACTCCGCATAAACGCGCAATGCTTTTAAACAGAGTATCCAGGGCTAGAATTACTTGCATAGTATTAACGTGCAGACCTTATCTTAGGGGGCTGTGCTATCTAAATAGGCCTTATCAGACATATTGGTCCAGGCACGTGCTTTTTCCAGATACTCTTTCTGAGACTTAAGCACTCGCGCAGCGAACTCATCTTTAGAGGCGCTTTCGGCTAGCAGGTCTTCATTTGCCTGACGCATCGCAGCAAGTACTTCAGTAGGGAAGGTTTTAACTTGAATATTCGGATATTCGGTACTAATCGTTGCCCAGTTCTTAGCGCTTTCATGCATAGCTTGCGCATACATATCGTATGAGGAAGCTTTCATAGCTGTTTTAAGGATTTCTTGAAGATCTGCCGGTAGGCCTTCAAACTTCTTCTTGTTAACCAGGAACTGAAGTTCAGCACCGGGCTCATGCCAACCGGTATAGTAATACGGTGCAATTTTGTGGAAACCCATGCGCAGGTCAAGAGAGGGGCCTACCCACTCGAGCGCATCAATGGTGCCGCGTTCAAGTGCGGTATATAACTCGCCTGGGGGAATATTCGTAGGTTTGGCGCCCAGTTTGGCAATGACTTCACCCGCGAAGCCAGGAATACGCATTTTCAATCCTTGCAGGTCTTCTACAGTATTAATTTCTTTCTGGAACCAGCCGCCCATCTGGTTAGCTGTGTTACCGCCAGGGAAGGACATGAGATTGTACTGGTCATATAGCTCATTCATTAATTCCATGCCACCGCCGTAGTAAAACCATGCATATTGTTCGGAGGCGATCATACCAAAAGGCATGGTAGTGAAGTACATGGTGGCAGGCACTTTACCTTTCCAATAGTAAGATGCAGAGTGGCCCATATCGTATTGGCCTGACTTAACCATATCGAAGATACCAAAAGGAGACTTATGCTTGTTTGAAGAGTGAATGACGACCTTTAAGCGACCGTTCGACATCTTCTCGACCATCGATGCCATATTCTTGGAGGTGTCACCAAAAATAGGAAAATTAGGCCCCCAGGTTTCTGCCAGTTTTAGCGTGTATGAGTCTTGTTTTTCTACTTTGTGGGTGTGTTCAACCTTGTCATCACAGGCAACTAAAAACTGAACTGATATGACGATTGCTAGAAAGCTCACGACTTTTCGTAGAGACATTTGTGGCATCCTTGTTATTTTTGAAAGTGGAGCGCGAAATTTAACAGAACTAGGGTGTGCTTGAAAGCGTGGAATTGCTTTTATAGGTTTCTATTCAGAGCCATTAAGGCTACTCTTCGAACTCTTTATATGGGACCAAAATACCTAATATGCATCGATTATTCGCACTTTTGTTATTTCCACTATCTGCTTGGTCTGGTGAAGATAATCTGCACTCTTTAAGCTTTAGTTATGGCGTGCATAGCGAAACGCTTAGCTTCAATAGTTTTGATGCTGATTTAAGCCCGGAATCTATAGATCTCACATACACCTTTATTAGCCAGAAAGGGCCGATGCTCACGCTGGATACTTGGCAAGAAACCGCAAATACTAGCTTTGCCCAAGATGCTGAGTTAGAGAAAAAGGTGTGGGGCTTTGGTGTTTCATTAGCCTACCCTGTTTTATCAGTTGATCTGGTATTGAGTTATGTCTATAGCAAACCCGAGATGAAGGCTTGGGCAGCGTCTGGTAATCGGCTTGAAGAATATAGCGAGACCAGTGAATACAGTGCGGGAGTTAGTGGCTATTTTGCTTATGATGCTTGGTCGCTCGTACCTTCACTTCAGCTTGGCTTCCAATATGTTGACTCCCTCAACCAAAGCTACCTCAATGAAAATGTTATTACTTTGGAAGCCAGTCAGTCTGGCTGGTTTGCGGCTCCGTCTTTGAGTTTAAGCTACTTCTATGAATTGAATAGCCACGCTGCATTAAGTCCATTTTTTGGTCTGTCCTGGACTAACTTCTTCCAAGGCGAAGGCTTGACGCGAACGAGTATCTTCCGCCGGAGTGCTTCATTAACGTCTAGCACTGAAAGTGATCTGGAAACCGATAGCTCTGGTTCAATCAACGCAGGCCTTGAGCTGTTAATCGATCGATATCAAGTCGAGTTATCGTTTGAAGAAGCGATTGACCTCGACAATATCGGTACCCAATGGAACCTGCGCTTTGGGCTGGTTTGGTAGAAGAAGTGACTAAGGCTTGCGAATATTACGTCTTAGCTTTGCTCTTTGGCTTGGGCTGAGCCGCTTGAAGCTCTGACGCAGCTTTTGCTTTTTTGCCTCTGGGAGTTGCTTAAATTTACGCATACTCTTTCTCAGAGAGTTCTGATGCTCAGCAGGCAGGGCTTTAAAGCGCTGCATTTTATCTTTTAAGGCCGAGCGTGCTTCAGGTGATAGCGTTTGCCATTTGGAAAAGCGCTGCTTCGCAAGTTCTCTTTGCTCCTTATCCATATTTGCCCAACGATTTGCCCCTGTAACCAAGGCTTCTTGCTTGGTTTTGTCTAAGCTATCCCATTGTGATTGAAAAGGGCTGAGTAATATTTGGGTTTCGTTTGGCAAAGATGACCATTCCTCTGCAAAAGAAAGCGAAACAAAGCTGGCCAGTAATAATGTGATTAAGTGCTTGGGAAGCTTATTCATGGTTTGCCTCCTGTTCGCTATTTTCAGGTTCACTGGGCACCAAGTCGTGATCCTTGGAGTTGGACAGCTCGTTATCGCTAATCTGCTGTAAGTCGATAGGCGTTACAAGTTCTTTGCCATTGACGATTGTCTCGGCCAGAAACAGAAAGAAGCTCATATCTTGAATAGGCGCTTCGTTAGCTCGAACTTGAAAAGTAGTGAATGCATTAGCCATTACGCAGCTCACTAACAGATAAGGTTTCAGGTATTGTTTCATTTTCTAGTTGTTCCGATAACCAATAGGAGAACTCTAAATCTTCTGCAATATCCAAGTCTGTTTCGTCGAAGTTCGATAGTAGAACAAAGTCGTCAATATTTGCTTGAACAAGGTTTGGAATATTTTCTCCTTGCTTCTGTGGCAAATAGTTTATCAACAGAACAGCCGAAAAGCTTGCTGCCACTGTGAATCCTACTAAGGGGTGCCTAAACCATGGCTTTGAATTTTGTGCCATAGCGTCTTGTCTTGCTTGATATAGGCTGCGCTGTACTTTAGGGGAAAGATTCCGGGTACTTTCGTCCAGCGCTTGCTTAGCTCGTTGTTGAATTTCTTTATCGTTCATTCTCTTGACCTGAACTCTGGTTTACTGCAATTGCGCTTTTGATGAGCGCAGCTTTTCCATAGCGCGAAAGTAATGGCTCTTCACACTATTTTCGTTGATCTTCATTACTTCTGCAGTCTCCCGAACCGATAAACCTTCCCACGTCCTGAGTAAGAAGCATTGCTGCTGCTTGACTGGAAGTTGTTCGATGACTTTAAGTAAATGTTCTCCTAGTTTTTCACTGTCCAATAAGTTCAGTGGGTCTGCGCTGAGGTCAGCCATTTCGACTTCGCTTTCGGCGTCACTTTCATCAATTCGCCAGAAGAATATTTTCTTTTTTAGCTGCTCCTTACGGTGCCAATCCAAAATGCTGTTTTCCAATATTCTGAAGAATAGGGGTCTCAAGTCAGCAAGCGGCTTGTTGCTATACTTGTTGACGAGCTTGATCATCGCTTCTTGTACGATATCTAGCGCATCAGCTTCGTTTCGCGTAGCAAATTGGGTCATACGGAATGCCCGTTGCTCGACTTCTTTCAAAAAGTGCTCTATTTCCTGCACAGTTTGCCCATTCTGTCTTTGCTTCCCGAAACAGTGATTTTAGTTTATTGGACTACACGAATGGTCGTGTAGTCCAATTCTTTCTATTCCTGATCTTGCTCTAGGTCCTGCGGTTCGCTTAAACGTAGCGTCACATAATTTACGTCTAGTGACTTAAGGCTGTCGGTATACTGCCCCGTTGCAGTTAACTGATGCACTGCAAGGCCATTTTGTAGATACTCACTTGCCGAGCCAATAAAGCTGTCAAAATCCGTAAACATATGGACGCCTTCACCGCGAATCAAAATACTGAAACGTCCTTCTTCAGCAGTACTAACAAGCTTTTCAGGAGAGAAGCTTAACTGGCTTGAGCCGGGGATACCTTTCAAGTGTAGCTTTGTTCTAGCATCTTCAAGTGATAATACGATTTCACTCGACTCAATTGTTAGCCCTGTCGTACTAGGCGACTGCCATAAAGCGAACATTCGGGCAGGGTGGGAGCTAAAGTCCGGGTTGATAATGCTTAAGGCGTCAAAGTCTGATGGTGATGAGCCGAAAGAACTGGGGTAACCGCGTACCTGCATCCACTCATCTTCTTCGATAGCGCTAATATCCAGTGTAGAGCTGTTGATTTCATACTGTTCAGGTGAAGCATCATTAGCCGCATCAAGGCCTGTGCCACTAAAGTCAAAAAGATCAATTGGTCGTTTGTTGATATGGCTAAGATCCAACTCCAAAGGAGATGCCTGCACCACTTCGCCCACAATGGCATTGAGCTTCATTCTGACATGGCCTTGACTACTATCGAATTCATTATTGTCAGCGTTAAATTCACCCAACGCTAGTATTCGTTGCCCTACCGATAAATTGGCGATGCTGGCATCACCTAAGCGATAACCTGTGACAACAGTATCTTCAGTAACCGCCAGTGTGACTTCTGTCTGAAAGTGAGCCGCCTGGTCGCCAGTCTCGACGACTGCACCTTGAATCGAAATGCTTGAGTCACTGCGTGCAGTGATGATGCCTTTCAATACATCTTGTTCAGCCCAAGGAACACTGTTACCGGCGAGTACCTGTGTTGCCAAGTAGCGTTGCTCACCTTCTTCTGAAGGGCCACCAAAAGCAATAAGAGGGGTCCCCTCAGCTTGTTCTGCTAGTAAGCTTAAGCCTTCTTCAGACGTGTACTCAACGCCATCAATCTCATACAGTGTATTGTCATCGACATGGAAGTTGAAATCGCCAAAGGTTCCGCGACGTAAGCGCATCGGAATTAGTTTCATGTCGATGGTATTAGTGGCCAGATCAACACTTTCGAGTAAACCCCTTAGTCGATGTTCCCTATCGATATCCAGCTCGGTACTGCCGACCATGAAAGGCTCTACAGTTACTAAGGGTGGCTCGAAAGACTCAATAGTATTTGAGGCAGCCAAGTCTAAATCAAGCGTCAATTGAGCGGTTTTGAAAGGGGATATATTGATGCTATTGCCTTCATTAAGATTTAGCTCCACATCAATTTGAGTAATCGCATTACCATTGGCATCTTGTATGGCAGCTTCATAAGAAGCACCCTCTTCGTCTTGAATAACGATATCAGCCTCACTGTAATCCAGGCCCAATATAACACTTTGGTATTCGCCTGCGGGTACAGACAATACGGCAAAAAGCTCAGAAAGCTCCTGATATTGTACAAAGTCTATTTCACTCTGAAGCGGTAGCACTTCGACAAGTGAGCCATTAGCTTTTTTGAGTTGTATGGATTCCAATTCAATTCGATAGGTCAAAAAGTCTTCTTCAGCGTCGGTGACGGCGACTTGCAAGTCTCCCATTAGTGCGGTGTCATCCTGGTTACTTGAGTCGCCACAGCCAGCCACAAAAAGACTGGTTGAAAAGGCAAAGGTATAAGCCAGTAGCTTTGATTGATTCATTTCTAACTCCATTTGTTTGTCGGTTGTATTGCGTAAACGAATGAAGTTAGAAAAGGTTTACACGGAGGAAGAAAAATTAATAACTTTTTGCAGATACATGATTTAGGAATAGAAATACATGTTAATCCGACATGGCTTCTTGCACGAAAGTTTGTACGATTTTCTGATAAGTGCCATCTTCGCGTATGCGCCTAAGTGCTGAATTAAAGTCGTTTAGAAATGGGGTCATCTTAAGTACTTTAGGAATAATTAGGTAAACATCATTGATTGAAAAGGCATTGGGCAAAGCGCTCACTTTATCTTCGATTCCCAAAATGCGTGTATAAGAATCGCCTGATATCTGATCTAGTATGACGCAGTCGATTCTTCCCAGGGCGAGAATTTTAAAATTATCGTGAGGGTCATTACGTACATTTGGAGTGAATAAACCATTTTCTCTGGCTGTATCGAATGCTTGGCCATAGGACCAGCCGCGATTAACGCCAACAACCTTTCCTTTCAGGTCTTCAATTGAATTGAATTCAAAAGGCTTATCTTTATTGATAAATAAAACCAGTTTTTCCTGGTACAGTGGTGCGGAGTAATCGTAGGTTTTTATGCGCTCATCACTTTTATACGCGCCGTCGACAGCGCCTTTGCCGCTTGCGCTATACAATAAAGCGCGCTTCCAGGGTAACGCTTTAATTTCAGTTTTGAGCCCGGCCTGTTTGATGGTTGCTTCTAGTAGTCTTGGATATAAACCGTCAGCTTCTGTTTTTTCAACTTGATACATATGAGGCGGGTAACTTTTGTCGACAAATATGATCAATTTGTCATCGCCTTGAGCGTTGGCATGTGAAAAGCAGATTAAGACCAATAGTGCGAGAGCAAAAAGTTTTTGAGCAAGTAGAGAGACTACCACAGTAAGCTTCTTCTCCATTTCTAGTTTGCGAGTAATTTATTGCATAGCAAGAGACCTTCTGTAATACGACAGGCAACCTCAACCTATCCCTTAATATTAGTTGGTTTTTGAAGATAAGCCTCAATTTGCATAAAAAAGGCAGTCTTTTAACTATACGTATAAAGTGACAAAGTACCTAAAGCTTAGGGGTAAGTTAAGTAATCCATTGTTTTATAGACGTAATTCTCTTATGGTTAAGAAAATTATTCTGGCTTAGGAAGGTTATGTATGAGTGAACTGTCTCAAGAAGTATTGCAGGAATTTTCGGACCAAGTTGCCGAAATTTGTGAAAACATGCAATTGGAGCCAGATCAGATGCTAGACGCGATTGGCAGCACCTTTATTGGAGCCGTGCTTAGTTTTGGCAAAACCGATTATCGGGTAGAAGTCTCTGGAGTTGCCTCTGCAATGGTAGAAACGATTTTTGAAGCTGGGGAGTGAGAGTAGAGCTAACTACAAAGTTTGCTTATAAGACCTTATGAAAGAGTATCCGACGACTGAAGGATGCGTACTTGATTGCTTGGTTATGGGTGCTTAACCATTATTGGGTATTAAATGGTATACGAGAGGTGACAAAGTGCCGAAGAATACAAGCACAACTTTAGGTGACCACTTTGATGGCTTTATTGCACAGCAAATTGATGAAGGTAGATAAACCTCGCGTCTTAATGAAAATCTCTAGAACGACTCTGTAAGCCTGCTAATTGTTCCGTCATGTCTTCTAGCTTGCCCGCAATCACATGGGTGACTTCTCCTTCACGTTCCAGGATGCCTTTGATCTTGAGGATTTTTGCGCTCAAGTAAGCTTTTTTTTGTGCCCGCGCCGTGCCTGCCCAAATAACGACATTGATGTTTCCGGTGTCATCTTCCAAGGTCATAAAGGTTACACCTGAAGCGGTTCCTGGGGATTGTTTTCCTGTGACGACACCGGCTATATCAACAAAGGATTGATGTTTAATCTTTGCTAGCTGTGTTGATCGGGTAAATTTTCCTAAGCAACCTATACGGTCTAATAAGGTAATAGGGTGCTGCTCAAGGCTTAGTTGTAGCGAGGCGTAATCTTCAATCAGGTTGTCAAAGTTGCTCGGCCGGTATTGGTATTGTGCTTCCTCTTTTACTTGCAGCTTTGAATCTTGCTCAGGTAGTGCCAAGTTTTGAGGCGGATTCATAAGCGCCCAGCGCGCTGCGTAGCGGTTTTCTGCAAAACATTGTAAAGCATTGGCAGAAGCGAGGGCCTCAAGGTCCTTTTGGTTCAATGTCAGCTGATGAAGTGCCTGTGCATTTTGATAACCAGCATTCGGGCGTTTGCTGAGAATTTCCCTGGCGCCTTTTTCGCTGAGGTTCTTTATCTGCCGTAAGCCTAACCTCATGGCGTGGCTGTAATGACTAGAGCCTTTTTCAGGCAGTTTTTCTAAACGATGGTCATAATCTGACTGGTTAATACATACGGGGCGTACTTCAATGTTGTGGCGTACAGCGTCTTGTACGAGCTGCGAAACGCTATAGAAACCCATGGGTAGGCTGTTGAGTAAGGATGTGTAGAACTCAACTGGGTAGTAATGCTTTAACCATGCAGAAGCGTATGCGAGTACGGCAAATGAAGCTGAATGACTCTCAGGAAAACCGTACTCTCCAAAGCCGCAGATTTGTTCAAAAATCCGTTCTGCAAAGGCTTGCTCATAGCCCCTTTCCAGCATCCCCTCAATCAGTTTCGATCTAAATTGCATCAGCTTACCCGTCTTTTTCCAAGAGGCCATGGCGCGTCTGAGTTGATCAGCTTCGCCCCCGGTAAATCCGGCGGCGACCATAGCCAGCTTGATCACTTGCTCCTGAAAAATGGGTACTCCCAGCGTGCGGGATAAGACTTCCTTAACAGCTTCCGAAGGATATTCGATGTTCTCTTCACCATTACGCCGCTTTAGGAAGGGGTGAACCATATCGCCCTGTATTGGCCCGGGTCTGACAATAGCGATCTGAATCACCAGGTCATAATAATTTTCTGGTTTTAAACGTGGCAGCATACTCATCTGTGCACGAGACTCGATCTGGAACACGCCAATAGTGTCGGCTCGCTGAATCATCTGATAAACCTTTGGGTCATCCTGCATACGGGTGATATCTGCGATGCTCAAGTCTCGTTGGTGGTATTGTTGAATAAGGGAAAATGTCTTACGGATAGCGCTGAGCATACCGAGCGCCAATACATCGACTTTCAGTAGCCCAAGGCTTTCCAGGTCATCTTTATCCCATTGAATGACGGTACGTGCCTCCATACTGGCATTTTCGACAGGTACGAGTTCGTATAGCGGTCCGGATGAAATGACAAAGCCACCAACATGTTGTGAAAGGTGACGAGGAAATCCCATAATTTCATTAACGAGATTAATAAACTGCTGGCCTTTACCTGTGTCTGGGTTGAGTCCTAATTCGATGATCTGTGACTGCCAAGTCAAGCTGTGGTCACGTCGATTAACGTTCTTAATAAAAAACTCAAGTTGTGTTTCGGCGATACCTAAGGCTTTACCAACATCCCTGACGGCGCTTTTAAAGCGATAAGTGATGACGCTTGCAGCTAAGGCTGCTCGTTCTCGGCCGTATTTCTGATAAATATACTGAATGACTTCTTCACGGCGTTCGTGTTCGAAATCGACGTCGATATCAGGCGGCTCATTGCGCTCCTTACTGATAAAGCGCTCAAACAATACAGATATCTGGCGAGGGTCGACAGAGGTGATTTCCAGGCAATAACACACTACCGAGTTGGCTGCAGAGCCTCTTCCTTGATAAAGAATTCCTCTTTGTTTGGCGAACATTACAATGTCGTGGATCGTTAGGAAGAAGTAGGCATAGTCCAGCTCTGCAATTAGATTCAGCTCTTTGTCTATGGTTGACTGAATATGATCAGGAATACCTTGAGGGAAACGAAACCTCACGCCTTGTGTGACTAAAGTACGCAGGTAAGAGATGGGTGTTTCATTGTTCGGGACTAGCTCGCTAGGGTATTCGTAACGAAGTTCATTAAGCTTGAATTGGCATTGTTGGGCGATAACAAGAGTTTCGTGTAAATACTCCTCGCGAAACAGTTTGCTTATTTTCTGTCTGGACCTTAAACAACGCTCGGTATTGTTAAGTAGCTGCTTGCCAGACTGAGCAATGGTACGGCCTTTTCTGATGGCTGTCAGAGCGTGCTGTAGCGGTAGGCGTGTTGCGGTATGCATTAATACACCACCGCAGGCGGTGATGGCTAAGTCCCAACTTTCGGCCAAACGCTGGCAGTGCTGGATATATTGTTTATCGTTGTATTTCAGGTGGCGCTGTAAGCCAAGCCAAAGTCTGTTGGCGTGATGCTTCTTCAGCCATTTGGCTTGGGAATGGTCATGCGCCTTACCGCTGGGTAACCAGATAAGCAGGCAATGCTGAATGCTCATGATATCCCAGTCTGTTAATTGGTATTCACCTTTCTTGGCTCGACGTCTAGCATTCGTAATTAAGCGACATAGCTCGGCATAAGCTTGTCGATGGGGGCAGAGTAGTATCAATTCTAGATGTTTGCCGAGGCGGAAGAGGCTGCCGACAATCAGCTTTATTGGTAGCTGATGCTCTTTTATCGCCGTATGTGCTTTGACTACACCGGCGACTGAACATTCATCGGTAATAGCGAGTGCTTGATAGCCTAAAAATGAAGCCTGGATAGCCAGTTCTTCAGCATGAGACGCGCCTTCCAAAAAAGAGAAGTTACTCTGGCAGAAAAGCTCGGCATAGTGAGGCTGCATTAGGCAAATACTCCATGTAAATACCAACGTTGTTCAGGTGTTCTGAATACCCATAGCCAAGCGCCGCTATGTGCACGCGCAATAAAGTAGTCACGAATAACGTTTTGCTCATCCCACCAGCCTGTCGCGATACGTTCAGGCCCCTCAATAAGCGTGACGCGTTCTCTTAATACTTTTGGTTTGGGGAATAAAAGGCTGGGACGAAGCTTTGCTTTGTCGATTGTCAGGTGGTTCGCCATGCCTTTTTTTATAGGCCGGTTTTGATAGTTACGTAAACAGGTGCTTAGCTCAGGCCGTGGGTCATCTACTAAATCAATATTCTTAATTGAATCAGGGCCCAGTTTTGCCTGAAGTGTTGAGATGAGCTCTAAAGAAGAGCCATTGCGCTGTCCGCCCTCAAAAAAATCCATGCTTTCTTCGTGCTTGGCTTTTGTTTTATGTGCCGAGATAGTGATGCCAATAACTGGCGAAGGGACTTTAACCGACTCAAAACGTAAGCTGAATAAATCCAGCCATACCTTTGCCAGATAATCACCTTTTGCTGAGCTGGCAAAAACTTCTTGAAAGCCTTTATCTCGTAAATGAAGTTGTAGTTTTAACTCATAGGCATAAAGATTTTGGATTCGTAAAAACTCTTCCAGTGCATTGAGTAAGCGCAGTAAGGGCTTTTCAAGAAGCTGAAGATTAGAGAGTTCAAATAGTAATTCCAAATAACGTGAAAACTGCATGGGAGGATGATAGAAATGGACGGCTTGTGGCAGAGTGCCGGTGAGTTGTCCGACATAATTAACCAGGGATAGGTCAAAACGTTTGGCAAGCTCTGCTGAGGGAACAGCCAGGAGTGCTTGCATGTCTCGAATACCGACACGTTGCAAGCGCTCAATTTGTTTATCAGGCAAGCGGCTTTCACTAAGCTTTTGCTGCTTGAGGTGCGCTAGCACTTGTTTACGTTCGTCACTAATCAGATTTAGGCCCGATCTTGCGAGTAGTTCAGCCGCTAGAGGTGAGTATGCACTGGCGTATTGATAATGGACTTGCTGTTTTTCCAAATGCTGTTTTAGGGTTTGCCAATAACTCGTGAGCCCATCATATAGGCTCAACATATTACTGACCCGTAACAACAAACCATTTGAACCGCAAAGGCTTATGTCGGAGGTGACTAAATAGAGCCAGTGAGCTATTTCAAGCAGTTTCTTTCTTTCTATTTCGGGATCATAAGCATGCACACAGAGCTCACGACATAAGGAGGCAGCGCTACCTAGCCCCATTCCCAAATGAATACCTTGCTGTAGGGCATGATCATTGGCTTGAACTACGATGTTTTTTTGACCATTGATTACGATAACGGCTTGCTGTTCGTCCTGATTGCATGCTGCCTGGTTTAAAAACAGGCTATCGATTTGTAGTGAAGGGAAGTGGAGGTAAAGCCATAAAGTTGATAGAGACATAGCATCACCTTTATACCGCTTTAGAAGCAGGGAAAGGGATGATGTTGTTCGTGTTTTGTAGTGCCAGTGAAGGCCAATAAGAAGACATATTGAGAGAGAATTCGGGTTTTGGCCAGGCACCTTTTTGTTTTGCGATGGTAATCGCGATACCTCGCTCTTCAGCCTTTAGTTGCAAGCTCAAATTGACTGGTAGTGAAAGGCTTTGCTGCTTTGCTGTTCGAAAGATGAACTGACGGCACTGCCCCTGATTACTGGCTAATTGTAAGCGTTGAATATGATGAACTTCTAGTTGGTTTTGCCACAGGAGTACGGCCTCACAGGCACCACTTTTCAAGCACTGTTCTGCAGACCACAAGGCTTCATTCGCAGAGTTAGTATTAATAAGTAGTATGCGCTCTAACTCAATGCCTTGATGATAAAAGAACTCAGCACTCAAAATACCTGGCGGGTTGATAAATATGCAGAGGCCTTGTTTGTTTATTAACGAGGGTAATAACAGGCGAAGCTCGCCGATACCACAAGTTGAGTGCAGCATTACAACGCCTTTTTTTGGAAAGCCGCCAGACAAGTGAACATCGAGCTCGGAGTAGCCGGATGTTTCGAACTCAGGTGCTTGTTGCCTACTCCGGCCATGCCAGATTAGCTGTTTCTTTTCGAGTAAATCAATGAAGTTTTTCATAGTAAATGCCTGTATGGATATACAGTATATTATTTCTTGAATATATTCTGCAAGTGTAATTTCAGTCGCCTATTTGTAGCGCTTAGTTTAGTGTCTGTTCAAAAAATAAGCGGGAATGGCCTGATACTTGCTGTATGACTGCGTAAAACCATGAAAGAAAATAATAACGGAAGAGATGATGGCAATGACCAATCGTGCGGTTAAAGACGAGGCTGATGAGCTAAATGGACCTGATTCGCTACTGTATGAGCCTTTGAGGGTTTATCTTGCGGATGTATCTTACTTTAGCGGTAAGCTTGAAGCCTTACTGCGTTATAAAGAGATTCCCTTTGAACGGGTAAATGCTTCTGTAGGGGACTTGGTGAATAAGGTTTACCCTCATACAGGTTTAATGAAAGTCCCCGTGGTGCGTTTAGCCAATGGGCAGTGGTTAAAGGATACGACGCCTATGTTCGATTGGTTGGAGTCGAATTTTCCACAGCACTCAATTATGCCAGAAGACCCTGTTGACTTATTCATGTCAAAATTAATTGAAGACTATGCTGATGAATGGTGTTGGCGCTCAGCGATGTTTTGGCGTTGGCGTTACCCCGAGACTCGTCAGCTTCTTGCTCAGAGAATTAGTGAAGAAGTCTTGTCAGACTGGCCTTTGCCTAAAAAAATCGGTGCTTGGTATTTTGCGCAACGACAAACCAAAACCTTTCTAGAAGGGGATGGCGTGTCTTCAAAAACAGAACCCTATGTTAGAAATCATTATTATCATTTGCTTTGTGCAATGAAAGTATTATTGAGAGATCAGCCCTTTCTATTGGGTAATCGGCCAAGTCTGGTTGATTTTGCTTTTTTTGGGCCGATGTTTCGTCACTTTTCACTAGACCCAGCACCGGCCCAAGTAATGCGAGAAGAAGCTCCGGAAGTCTATGAATGGGTAGCTAGAATGTGGAATGTCAAAGGAAGTGGGGTTAAAGGAAGGGCGCACCAGAGTGACTTTAGCCATAAAGGTTGGCATTACTTTTTGAAAGATATTATGAAAACTTATTGGCCTATGCTGCTGAAAAATGCAGAAGCTTGGCTGGATGGGCGAGCTGTCATGGATTTTGCGAATGAAGACGTTTCATTTTCAAACTTGAAGGTCGTGCATTACCGGGTTTATTGCTTGGAAGTTCTTCAGGATTTGTACTGTTCATTAAATAAGTCAGACCGCCTAAGGGTTGATACCTTGTTAGCACCCTATGGCCGACTTGTGTTGATGGAGGGGCTTGATTCAGGTCTGAAAGAAGATTACCAGCTACCCTTAGATAGTGAAGCTCGTCCGGTGAATTTACTGCAAAAACTAAGTTTAATGGCAACAGGAACACCTTGGGATAAGCCGTTTGGACGCCTATTTTCTTAGAAAGCTGGCACCGGGATACAAAAGCGTTTGCTCCCGGTGTTTGAATATTAAGTAAACAAAGGTTTAATCGGAAGCAAAGGTTCAAAGTCTGGGTCAGTCTTCATCGCTTTGGCCTGGAAGCACTTCATCATATCCTGTGGACGGAACATGCCTGATTGCCAGGTGGCCATGTATTTGAGGCTGTCAGCAACGCTATGGTCGCGGCTATAGTTGATCATTTCCTTACAACCAGCCACAGCAACCGGAGACTGTTTGGCTATCTCGGCTGCGATACTCATTACGCCTTCCAGCATTTCTTCTTGGTTTGCGAAAACCTTGTTCACTAAACCGATTTCTTTTGCTTCTGCAGCGTCGAACTTACGTCCGGTATAAGCCAACTCACGCATGATGCCTTCTGGAATGAGTTTAGGTAGGCGTTGCATGGTGCCTAAATCTGCTGTCATACCAAGCTGGGTTTCTTTGATGGTGAAGAATGATTCTTCAGTACAGTAACGGCTGTCACTCGCACAAACCATATCTACAGCACCACCAATGCAGCCACCTTGAATGGCAGTCAGAACCGGGATACGCGCCTCTTCTAATACGTTAAAAGCATCTTGAAGTTCTAGCACGGCACGGCGTAGGTTTTCAGCCATGCGTGAAGGGTCGCCGCCCATTGGAATTGAGTTACCGCTGGTGAATACAGCTAGGTCCATGCCCGCGCTGAAGTGCTTGCCAGTAGAAGATATCACTATTACGCGCGCTTCTGCTGAGGCATCGATTTCACGGATAGCAACAGGTAGCTCTTGCCAGAAATCGATATTCATCGCGTTAAGCGCATCAGGGCGATTAAGCTTAAGGTGAGCGATGTGATTTTCGGTGGTGATCTCGAGAGTTTTGAAGCTCATTTTGCATCTTCTCCTACGGTAGCAGTAGATAAATAGTGATTTAAGGTCAAAGTTGACAGTGTCAAGATAAGCATTAATCTTGACGTTGTCAAGATGGCGTGCGAGCATTGAGTTATGAGTGAACAACAGCAATATCATCATGGTGACCTTCGAAACAAGCTGATCTCAATCTCGCTGGAGATGCTACAAGAGAATGGTATGCCGGGTTTATCTTTGCGTAAGCTCGCCGAGCGGGCGGGCGTGTCAAGATCAGCGCCGTATCATCATTTTAAAGATAAGAATGACTTATTAGCGGCGGTGGCAGAGCAAGGCTTTGAGGTGTTGACCGAACAGCTTTCCTCTGCAATTTCAAGAACCGACTTAAGTATGCAGGAGCGTCTGGAGCTAACGATTCAGTGCTATTTATCTTTTGCGATGGAGAACGACACCCAATATGAGTTAATGTTCGGTAGAGAGCTATGGCGCGATAACCCTTCGCCCCGTTTGCAGCGAACAGCCAAGGATTGCTTTCGTGCCTATGCGCAGCTGCCCGAGCAGTTTCATCAACAAGGTTTGTTAAAAGCAGATGATGACCCACTTCGACTAGCACAGGTGATGTGGTCTACTTTACATGGCTTGATTAAAATATCTCATGATGGCATTGTGGTTCGTAAGGAAGATTTAGCTGACATATCACGCTATGCTCTCGCTCATCTCATTCCCGTAACTACAAGCTCGTAAACCAGAAGAATAAAGGTTTAAAAAGGATAAAACAATCAGCCAGCCTTTGCGTGTTTATGCAGGTGAACAGGCTTTACAACATGTGCGTGCTCAGGGCTTAAGTCCGTTCGATATCAAAGTGTTATTAGGTGCTTCAAGTGGGCCGAAATGGTTGGTATTACATGGTATCGATTGTTTCTTGCAGCAATTTTTTAAGGCCAGCGAGTCGGACTTGGAGCTACTAGGTACGTCTGCAGGTGCCTGGCGCATGGCAACTTACGCTCACCAAAATCCTGAAACAGCATATCGAAATTTAAGCGAAGCCTATATTGAGCAAACGTATTCGGCGAAACCCAGCGGCAAAGAAATTCAGGAAGGTTGTAGAAAGGTAATTCACCAGCTGTTGGGAGAACAAGGTGCAGAGGCGGTGCTTGCGACGAAGGGGCGGCACCTTAATGTGATTGCGACGCAATGTCATGGCTTGACCGCTAGCAAAAATAAACACCTCAAATCACTCGGCTATGGCTTAGCTGCGATAAACAATCGCTGCTCACGAAAAACACTTGCCTGGCAGTTTTCCCGCATCTTAATACATGACCCGAGAAGTCAGTTGTTCAATAGACGGCTCACCGATTTACCGACACGTTATGCAGACCTCTATAGCGGAAATCTGGAGGACACCTTACTTGCGACAGGTGCTATTCCCGTCATTATTGATGGCGTGGAAGGCCTCGCGGGTGAAGGCGTCTACCAAGATGGGGGCATTACAGATTATGCTTTTGACTTACCTTTGTTGCCTAAAGATGGTTTTGTTCTGTTTCCACACTTTGCGAATATTCCGGTGCCATCAGAAGAATTTGTGGCCAGCCTGCCTTATAAGAAAATCCCTGATCGTCATGACTTCTTGAATCTAAGTGACCAAGAGCGAATAAGCTACTGGCGAAAGGTAGTGGCGCAAACAGAGGTCTTAACAGATGACCTGGCTACGATGCATTGGCAATCAAGAGTTGAGCCTCTGCCTTGGTAAGGCTTAGAGAGCTAGTTCTTAGTACTTTTTCCAATTCGCTAACTGAGTAAACTGTTCCACCGTCAGGTTCTCTGGTCGCAGCCCTGCATCGATATTCAAATCCTCAAGTGCTTCAGGTTCTACTGCGCCGCTGAGCGCATTACGTAGAGTTTTACGACGCTTAGTGAAGGCTGTGCGTACAATATGCTGAAGACGCTCTACCGATTCAACAGGATAAGGAAGCGTAGCATGCGGAACCAGGCGGACAATGGCTGACTCAACTTTTGGTGCCGGGTCAAATGATTCAGGGCCGACAATAAACAGTGGTTGAACACGGCAATAGTACTGAGTCATGATACCCAAGCGGCCATAGTGTGAAGTGCTCGGTGCTGCAGCCATACGCTCTACTACTTCTTTTTGTAGCATAAAATGCATGTCTTTCAGGTTAGTAATGCTTTCCAGCAAATGAAAGATGAGCGGTGTTGATATGTTATAAGGCAGGTTGCCGACGATTCTTAACTTATGTTCGTCATCTGCCAGTTGATCAAAGTCGAACTTCAAGGCATCTGATTCGTGAATGACGAAGTCGGGATAGTTAAAGAATTTTGTGCGCAGGATAGGGATCAAGTCACGATCAAGCTCTACGACTTGGAGATTTCCTTCGCTTGCCTCAAGCAAGGGTTCAGTAAGCGCACCAAGACCAGGCCCAATCTCTACCAAACGATCATCAGGTTGGGGGTTGATGCCGCTAATGATTCGGCTGATGACTGCGTCGTCATGAAGAAAGTTTTGACCAAAGCGCTTACGAGCCTGGTGACCTGCTTTCTGATTGTGTTTAGCCATCTTGCCTGCCTTCTCTTGAATTTTGGGTGTTAAACTGTTTGTTTAGCCTTGAGCGGACGCCATTTGCAAAGCGATATCTACGGCCGTTTTCAAACTACCGACATCTGCTTGCCCGCTGCCAGCGAGATCTAGTGCTGTGCCATGGTCTACTGAAGTACGGATGATCGGCAGGCCGAGCGTAATATTGACCGACTCACCAAAGCCATCGAACTTTAACACAGGTAGGCCCTGATCGTGATACATGGCCAGTACTGCATCGGCTTCTTCTAAGTATTTTTTATTGAATAAGGTATCGGCAGGTAAGGGGCCTAGTAATTCTGCCTGGCTCTTAAAGCTTGCCATAACAGGCGCAATAATATCGATTTCTTCCCTGCCCATATGGCCGTTTTCACCTGCATGAGGGTTTAAGCCTGCCACGAGAATACGTGGTTGCTTGATACCAAACTTGCTCTTCAGGTCGTCAATGAGAATCTGAATGACCTGTTTCAGGTTGTCAGGGGCAATATTACGACTAACTTCTGCTAAAGGAAGATGAGTCGTTGCTAGTGCCACTTTCATACGAGGGCTTGCTAGCATCATCACAACTTTACTAACGCCGCATCGCATTTGCAGGTGTTCGGTGTGCCCTGTGAAAGCAGTACCCGAGTCATTGATGATGCCTTTGTGTAAGGGGGCAGTAACCAAGGCATCGGCACGACCTGATGAGCAAGCATCAATCGCCTGGTCAAGGCATTCAACGACATAGGAGGCGTTGGCCACATTGAGCTGACCGGCTTGGCAAGGGCGAGCGAGCGAGACGTGTTGAATATATAGCCCAGGTTCATTTTGCCGAGAATACTCCTGCCAATCTTTTACTGAGAAGCCAAGATTCAAGAGTGCCGCCCGTTCTTCCATCATTTGCTTATCAGCAAAAATAAGCAGTGAACAGGCTAGCTCGCTTTGCGCTAGTTGAATGACTAATTCAGGGCCAATACCGGCTGGCTCACCAGGCGTGAGTGCCAGTACAGGAGGGGCGTTAGAAATATTCTCGGCCATGCTTAGGATTCTTCTGCAAACTCTTCTTTAATTTCGATATAAGCTTCGCCCTTTATTTCGAGCAGCCAGTTGGATAGCTCCTCTTCAAATTTGCGGCGATGTAGGGTTTGCTGAGCCTGGTTATTCTGAATCAACTCTGCCATATCTTTCACGCGTCGCTCTGTTACTTGAAGGATGTGCCAGCCAAATTGAGAACGGAAAGGCTCACTTAACTCGCCTACGTTTGTCTGAGTCATTGTTTGTTCAAAAGCAGGAACCATTTGACCAGGATTAACCCAATCAAGATTACCACCATCAATAGCGGAAACCGGGTCATCTGAATTGGACTTGGCTATGGCAGCAAAGTCGTCTCCACCCAGTAGGCGTTCGTGAAGTTTGTAGATGATTTCTTTTGCTTCTTCTTCAGTTCTAATCTCGCTTGGTGAAATCAGAATATGTCTGACTTGCGATTGCTCAATTAGCTTTTCCTGACCACCGCGTTTATCTAGCACGGTAACAATGTGGAAGCCACTTCCGGTACGAATAAGTGATGAGGGCTCCTGAATGGCCAAACTGGGTATGATGTCAGCTGCGATAGTTGGTAGCTCACTTTCTTTACGCCAGCCAATTACACCGCCTTCAAGTGCTTGGCGACCGTCAGATTGCGCAACAGCCGTTTTCTGGAAATCTTCACCTGCCTTGAGTTCTTTAAGAATGTTGTTTGCTTTATCTAGCGCTACTCTTTCTTGTTCTTTATCTGCTGATTCAGGGAGTGCGATTAAGATATGGCCAATCAAGTACTCAAGGCCAGATTGTGTTCGACCTTCTTTTGAGGCTAAGAATGCTTGAACCTCTTGCTCGGTGACTCTTACGCGTTGGTCAACCTGTCTTTTTTGAACTCTGGAGATGACCATTTCCCGGTGTATTTGTTCACGAGCACTGGCGTAGGTGTCGCCTTCTAGCTCAAGTTGCGCTTCAAACTGAGAGAGCGTCATGTTATTCGAACGAGCGATATTCTCTAGAGTGGTATTAAGCTGGGCATCACCAATACGAATACCGGTACGATTTGCCATTTGTAGCTGGATGCTTTCAAGAATTAATTGATCAAGCACACGCTGTCGCATAACTGACAACGAGGGAAGAGGGGTATTCTGGCGCTGTAAGCGTTTAGTGATCGAGTTTACACGTTGGGCTAGCTCAGACTGCATCACGATATCGTCATCGACAATGGCGATGACTTTGTCTAGAAGTACTGCATTTGGCCTCAGTTCAGGTCTAGAGTTTTCTTCAGCATGAGCCACAGAGGCCATACAGCTAAGTCCTAGTAGGGTGCTAAATAATAGGCTCAGAATTGAAGGTGATTTTTTGTGGGTGTGAGTAAACATCGCCATAACTATAAATAACTCTAATTTAAAATTTCTTCTCGGGCCGCATAGCCCGGAATATGTTGATCCATTCTACGGGTACTTTGTCCAAAACCGCCAACACCACTTAGTTGAAAACGGAACAAAAACCCATGTAAGACTTCGCTATCACTATCTAGATAAGATTGACTTAGCAATTGAACGCGCCAGCAGCAGCTACTATATTCAATGCCTGCAAGCGAACCAATGCTGCGCTCTTCCTCAAGGTCGTAACGAAGACGGCCTATTAGACTGGTTTGAGGATAAATAGGCGCAATAAAAGAGGTGTCGATTTGCTCTAGCTCACCCTGGATATAGCGATGGCTGAAATTCAGCACATGACGGTAGTCTTGACTGTGTAAGTGCAAACTCGTATTGCCTTCCTGGGTCTGGTTGTTTCTGGCATCCCATAAACCACTCGTTGCCAGCTCTACACCTGGATAGGGACGGAAGATAAACTCGGTCGCCAGCAGGGAGTCTTTGCGGTCGGCCTCTCCAACGCCATTTATGCCAACTTCGCGATCATCGTAGTGGTAAACCTGGCCAATGCTGACAATAGCTTTCTCTTGCCCAGTTTGCATGTCGGTCCAACGATTGGTGATACCTATCGTCAGGCTGTTATTGTCACCGACTCGATCACCGCCACTAAAGCGATAGGGACTAAACAGTCGCTGATAGTTGAAGCTAGGTAAGGTACTGTCGAAATTAGGAAGAGCATCTTGGTCTACGCTCTTGGCATTCACATAGTAAGCTCGTGGTTCCAAGCTGTGGCGAATCGTGGATGACTTGAAGAATTGGCTTTCACTGAATAAAGAACTTCGGTCGAAGAATAAAGCCGCATCAAGTTCATAAATTGGAATGGTGCGAGAGATATTATTGTCGACAGGCGTATAATCTTCAAGAAAGTAGTCGGTATGGTCGATACTTACAGATGGGCTGATATAGCCCCAGCTCTTAGATAAAGGCAATGATACCTTGGGCTGGTGTCGAACGCGTGAGCCTATAATACGTTCATCCCCGACGAGACCTTCCTGGTCACGGTAGAAGTAGACATATTGGCTGTGCCAGTCGAGTTGCAGTTGTTTGTAGATAGAACCGAATTGATAATTTAGTTCAGGTAAGCGTTGATAAGCTTGTTCGCTTGCCAGCAGTGTTTCATCGATACTTTTGTATTGCTGCATCAAGAAGCTGAATCGCCAGTTATCCTCTGAATAATGGAGTTCAGCCCTTCGATCAAGGTTATCACTTCGGTTTATATTCAGCCCCTGGTTCAAATCATCCAGGTAGTCAAAGTCGCTGATCTGGCTATATTTGAGCGTGCCATACCAGCCGTCATGATGCGCATTGATATCCTGACTAAAGCTGAGGCCCCAGCGAGCGTCCGTGTCATCTGGGCCGATTGCTTTCTGCTCGCTATTATAGAACTTGTCTTTGCTGATGTAGCCTAAGTTGAGCTCGCTATTGGTATAAGTGCTAGCATGCCGAAGTTCTAGATCGGAATGTACCCCTCTGCCATGAACATAGCTGGGCGTAAACGTCGCATCGTAGTCGGGCGCTAAGTTAAAATAATAGGGGGTCGATAGAAATATGCCGTTCTCTGTATTTGAGGTACCGAATGAAGGATATAAGAAGCCCGACTTACGGCGGTCATCGATCGGAAACGAAAACCAGGGAATGTACATCACAGGCGTATCTTTAATCAGAAAACGGGTGTTTTTTGCTTGGCCGAAGCCTTCTTCTCTATTGAGAGAAATGTTTTCTGCAGCGAAGGCCCAGTCTCTTTTCTCGGGCGGACAGCTGGTAAATAAGCCATCATGAATGAGCAGCGTATTTTCGTCTGCCCGTGTTATTTCTGAAGCTTTGCCGTTAATTGAAGTTTTGGGGTTCGAGAAGCTGGCATTGATGACCGAAACTCTATCGCTGGTCATATTTACCGTTGCGCTGTCACCTTTTAGTATCAGATCGGGGCTGCTTAGTACGATGTCGCCTTTAAGTTCAGCTGTCTGGCTAATTTTGTTAATGGATGCTTCATTACTTTGAGCATGGTAAGGCCCGTGAGTAAATTCGATATCGCCCTTAAGCTCCAGGTTTTCATCAGGAAGGTAGTTAACTTCCTTGGCGTGAATCACAATACCTTCTTCAGGCTTAACCGGTTTTTCTGATGTCAGCTCTGTTGAAGGTGACGCAGACTTTGCTGATGAGCATGCCTCTGTTGTTAGCGAACTATTATCATTTGCCCAGACAGATGCGCTCATGCTTAACATTAAAGGCACTGCTCTTATGAAGATGCGCTTTGATGGAGCTTTAAATGGCGATAATGTTGGCAATGCAGAGATCCAGTATGAGTAGCGAGAGGGTTAGCTAGTTTAATGAACAAACCTAGTTGCGAATAATAAACGCTGCCAGGAGGGATGTCATTTAACTTTTGTTGAGACTCAAAGCCAGTCGCTTGGATTTATTCTCTCATTTTTTTAATTCGCTAAGTTTTGCTGCGCACATATAATTTGATTAGGATAGCCGCAGCGAATGAAGGTCATGCCTTTCTTAGTCATATACACTGACGCATACATAGCCAAAGCGATAAAGTCTTATTCAACTCAATAGAAGAAAACACATTAGGATTAATTGATGGATCAACGGTATCAAGCACTCTGTACCTGGGTTGCCGAAGCATTGGAGATAGAAAAAGCCGAGCTCTCGGTTGTCTCGGGCGATGCAAGTTTCAGGCGCTACTTCCGCTTTCAACAGCCCGGCCAGTCTTTAATCGCAATGGATGCTCCCCCTGAAAAGGAAGACTCTAATAGCTTTGTTTGCTTGGCACGTAGTTGGCGAGAGCAAGGGGTCAATGTTCCGGCTTTGATAAAAGTTGATTTGGATAAAGGCTTTCTATTATTAAGCGATTTGGGAGATGAGCTATTGTTGCCTTACCTGAATCCCGATAGCCCGGTGATAGAAAGTGGTAATAAACACTATGCGCAAGCCATGAAGGCGCTGCTAAAGATCCAAAGTCTTAAGCCAGCAAATGATTATGCTCTACCACTCTATGATAGTGCACTGCTGCAACGGGAAATGGCCCTGTTCCCAGACTGGTTGCTTGAGAAAAAGCTTGGTCTTGATTTGAGTGAAGACGAGAGGCAGCTTTTAAAGGCAAGCTTTCATGCTTTGGAAGAAAGTGCTTTGGCTCAACCACAAGTCGTTGTCCATCGTGACTATCATGCGCGAAATTTGATGGTGGTTGGTGAAGAGCTGGGAATAATCGATTTTCAGGATGCGGTGCAAGGTCCTAACACCTACGACCTGGTTTCCCTGCTTCGTGATTGTTACATCGTTTGGCCAAACGAGCAGCTTGAGTCTTGGTGCAGAGACTTTTACGACTTATTGAGTGATTCGGCTGAGCGACAAGCGAGCTTTGAACAGTTCAAACGAGATTTCGACTTAATGGGCATGCAGCGGCATCTGAAAGCGGCCGGTATTTTTGCTCGTCTATCCCTGCGAGATGGAAAGCATGGCTATTTGAATGATATTCCAAGAACGGTGCAGTATATCGTTAAAGTCAGTGCGGCTTACCCTGAGTTTCAGGAGCTGACTCACTTTCTTGAGCAGAGGGTATTGCCTGGGCTATCAGAAAAGCTGGGAGCTTCTTCATGAAAGCGATGATTCTTGCAGCAGGCCTTGGCAAGCGTATGCGGCCTTTGACGGAGCATGTCCCCAAGCCTTTATTGAGGATAGGTGAGAAGTACCTGATCGAATTTCACTTAGAGAAGCTCGCTGCGGCAGGTATTCAAGATGTGGTGATTAATACGCATTGGTTAGCTCAGCAAATTCCGGCTAGCCTGGGGAATGGCGAAAAGTGGGGCCTACGTATACATTACAGTCACGAATCTGAACTTCTGGAAACGGCGGGTGGTATTGTTCAAGCGCTTTCAATGTTGACGGACGAAGCCGAGCCAGAGTTTTTGCTTATCAATGGCGATGTTTATAGTGAGTTGAATATTGCTGAATTTCTGAATAACGCTTCTACTCACAATGAGTCGCGGGAGGCTTATCTCGCGCTAGTGGATAATCCTGAGCACAATTTAAAAGGGGATTTTGTCTTACAAAGTAGCGGTAAGTTGTCAGCGAATACAAATGATGGCAAGCACCTGACCTATGCCGGAATTGCTTTGTTTCACCGAGATTTCTTTAAGGATATAAAACCTGGCCCTTCGCAATTGGGCCCTCAGCTACGAACTGCGATTGAAGCACAGCGAGTTGGTGGTGAGCGTATCCAGAGCTATTGGCTCGATGTTGGAACGCCGGAGCGCTTACAAACACTCAGGGATAGAGTGTCAGCATAAACAGGCAAAAATATGACGGTTTTATTTGTTTGTGTTGACGAACTTTTGGCTCCTTTCTTCATACCTTAGATTGAAAGGCTAGTTTTTAATATTAGCTTTATATAAAGTATTTCAAGTTAATTTGTTATTTAACAATAGCTTAAGTTTAGTTTTCTAGGCTTTGCTTATCGCTTCAGGTTTTGTTTTTTCCAAAATCACCATTAGGCGCAGTTTATGCATATTCCATTAGAAATATTTATTGATGGAATAATCTCATGTCTTTTAAAGCTCTTTCCCGGCAGAAGCTAACGGGCCGCACTCTTGTTTTATTACTGTTGGCTGCCTTTGTTCTGGTGCTGGCCTTATCAAGCCTTGAACCTTTAAAGTTTTTGAACCTTCCAGGTTTGTTGCTTGTGGTTTTGGGAACTTTTACCGGGGCTGTCTTGAGTCACTCATTTGACGATTGCCTTGCCGCATTTCGACAAGCTTTTCCAAGAAATAAAGCCGAGCACTCTGACGTGGCAAACGAAGCCAATATCATTCTTCATTTTGCTCAGCTTTGGTTTAGAAACCAATACACCCTGATCGACCGGGATTTATCAAAACTGGATAAACCTTTTTTGAAAAAGGGGCTGCAGATGATCAGGGATCGCCAGCCAAGCGACGATATTCTTTCACTTCTCAATTGGCAGATTAGCCAGGTAAATTTAAATGAAGGGCGCTATATAGGCATCTTCCGCACCCTGGCGAATCTTGCACCGACTTTTGGTATTGCCGGTACCGTGCTGGCCTTGCTCAATATGGCTTTTATCTTGGAGCAGGGCAGAGCCGTTTCTGAGGCGGCAAGCCTTATGGGTTTTGCCTTGGTTAGTACCTTTTATGGTTTAATCCTGGCGAGCTTTGTATTCAAACCGATTGCTGAAAGGCTGGAGCAGCGTCGATTAAAAGAGGTTCAGCATATTACCTTGCTTGCAGAAGGTATTGTTCTGATTCACGAGCGTCGGACGCCTGCGGTGATTCGCGAGACCTTGATGACTTACATCGAAAGCATGAACGCATTATCAGCTAATCAGCAAACCACTAAAAAGCCAAAGCGAGCTTCGAAGAAGCCAATGTTAGTGAAATTTGGGCTTCAGCGCTCTGCTTAATAAACTTCTACTGCTTGAGAAACGTAAATGAGTAGTGCATTAAATCGCTCAGATAATTATTCAGACTTACGCCATAGGCGTCCTGCTGATAATTTCAAGGCCATGTTATCTAAAGTCGATGGCTTCGCAGAGAAGGCTCAGAAGAAGGACGCAAGCTCTTGGTCTGAAAAACTTCGACTTGCTAAGTTTCAATCAAGTGAAGGTGTGTCTGAGCAAGGCTCGAACTCTTCCATATTTGTTGATTTATTCCTGCTCATGCTAGCGCTGGGCTTATTGCTGTATTTAACGTTTCGCTCAGTGCAGGCACCTGTTTTGGCGCCTGTTGAGAAGCCTGCTGATTTGTCTGTGTTCACTGATGAACTGATGGATTTGACCGGTATTGGCCAAGAGGGTGGCGAACTTGATGCTTCAGTACTCGCCACGCTTATCAATACAGGAAACTTAAAACAGCATGTTCAAATAGAAGATTCTGAACCCTACCTAAGCTTGCAACTTAGTTCTCGTGTTCTTTTTAATGCAGGGTCTTATGACTTGGCTCGTTCAGGGGCGTCTATTTTGGATAGCTTGCTACCAGAGCTTCGAAAGCAAGCAAAGCCAATTGTTATTGAGGTTCACACAAATGGCTATGCATCCTTGTATGGCGAAATCACCTCCGAGCAGGAACTAAGCGAAAGACGCGCGGAAACCTTAATGGACTTCTTTATTTCTGAGGGAGTCGCAGAAGCTCGTATCAGTGCTAAAGGCTATGGTGACTCTAGACCAGCCAGAAAAGAAGACTCGGCTCAGGCGCAAGAGCTGAATCGCAGGGTGCTTTTGAAGCTAGAGAAATAGTGCTTTAGCTAAGCTTTGAATTTGCAGTTGTGCAAAAAAATAGATGAAGCTTAGCGTCGCTAAATTTGTTGCTATGATTAATACGCCACTTTTTTTGCTTTTGAAAGCAGACCTAAACCTAGCATTGCCGGCGAGATCTAAAGCAAGCATTTCGAAGCGCCACAAGCCTCATATTGGCGGGCTGTTTTTCACCTTCTGAAACAGAGGTAATATTGCAAGGTCTAAGAAATTCTAACGGTGCTGGATAAATTCATTAAGAATATCCAATACGCTATCTGATAAGCCAATAAGCTCTTCAACTGCACCCTGCAGAGATAATGGTTCAGCGCCTGCTCGTGCGACCTTATAGATTTCTATGCCCTTAGCGTGTACTTTCGGATGAACATCTTCATAAAGCTCTTTGAAGCGACTCTTGGAACTTAGCTGCTGTCCTTTATCAGACATTAGGTATTTCCCAAGGCGACATTGGGTATGATCTTTTAGCTCACTCTCTTGTACGCTGTTTTGTCCAAATAATGCAAAACGGATAACCTTATCTACCCACACAATATGGTCACTCTTGGCCATGCGAAGCAGTACATCATCGTTGCTTACATCAAAGTAGCTCAAACACTCTACTTGCAGGTCACGTAGATATTCGACATTTTTATACATATCTTTGAAAATGGTGAATGATTCATTAATGCCATCAGCGGTATTTTGCACACCTCTTGCCATATCTTGTGCTACGGAAGCTTGCTCTGTTGCTGCTGAGGCAATTTGAGCTGTTGCATCAACATTTTCTGTAGCAGCGGTTTGAGCATCAGAAATTGTTTGAACTAACTGTTTTCGGTCTTGATGAGAGTCTTCTAGTACACCAATAGTTTCTCCTACGATGCGTTCTACATCATTAGCTCCATTTACTACACCGCTCACAATAGATTGAATTTCACTCGCTGCTTCAGCACTGCGGTGAGCGAGTCCACGCACTTCATCGGCGACTACGGAAAATCCGCGTCCAAACTCTCCTGCTCGTGCGGCTTCAATAGCAGCGTTTAACGCGAGTAAATTCGTCTGATCAGCGATTTCATTAACAGTAGTCGTCAACTGAATGATACTTTTAGTTTGTTCAACAAAAGTTTCGGCATTACGCCCAACATCTTTGATAGATGATTCAATTGAGTCTAGTTTTTGAACAAGTAAACTAAGGGCGTCACTGCCTCTACCAGCCTCATCGCATGTATGCTGGGCACGCTCAAGTACCTGTTGACCAAGTGACTCTATTTCTTGCGCGGTAGCAGACATTTCTTCGATAGCGCTCGCTAGTTGAATCGATTCGGATACAACCTCATCTAACCGGCTGTTTAGCTGTAAACCTTCACGTCCAAACCTTGATACCACTTTTGCCGAATCAACTGTCTTGTCGGCGATTTTAAGAAGATCGGCGTCAGACTCGTTTTTTACGAACGGTAACAGCCATGCTGGGGCATTTGTTTCTGTCACTTCTCCGCTAGCAAGCTTTGAAAGCCAAAGAGTTACAGTAGATTCTTTTAAAAACATCAAGTATCCGCAGAATTAGAAAGGTATGGGTTATTATTTATAAAGCATCCATTAAATGAATATTAGACTGTAATTAAAATTATCGCCATACAAGGTCGCTTATTCTTATGGCGCTCGGTAATGTCTGCTTACGAGCTTTCTACGCCCCTCGTACTGGTTAATTAATTTAAAGGTGAATTTTTCCATTGGGTGCTCAGATCACACAAACGCTGGCTTTAGATCTTCTTCTTTTAGCAAATCAACTACGGATGAAACGATATCTTGTTTTTGCGACGCATCACTATGAACAGCATAAACTTCCCTTACAAATGACTCGGCACCGTGAATAGGGAATAACTGCTTAGATTGAACAAACTGTTCAACGAGTACCTTTGGTAATAAAGCTACCCCACCGTATGTCATTAGAAATTCCAAGGCTATATGAGTTTGTCCTGTATGTAGAATCGGTGTGTGTGGTTGATTGAAGAGGCGAGCTTGAAGGACATTTACAGATGTTCCCCAGTCAACAAAAATATGTTTAGTTTTGGCAAGCTCTTCAGTTGCAGCCCAGTTTTGGTCAGATACAAACATTAACTCGACCTTGCCAATTTTAGTGAGAACTAATTCCGTAACACTTGGCGGGTCTAGTAAAACAGCTATATCGATACGTCCACCTAACAAGGCCCTCGTCAAATCTTGAGGACTGCTAATTTCAGTCCGAATGTTTAAACCGTCAAAGGTATCGACCACTTTTGGTAAAAGTGACTGTAGAAAAGTGTCCCAGAGGTTTGAGGTGCTGCCCAAAGCGATCTGCATATCCAGCTGGCCAGCCGCACCTACATCCTGTAGTGCTGACTGCCACGATGTGAGTACATTTTCAGCATGGGGTAATAAACGTTCGCCCGAGGGGGTTAATAGTATGTTATTACGCTCGCGCGTAAACAAACTCATTCCAACACTTTCTTCCAGCTGCTTAATTCGAAAGCTTACAGCAGATTGGGTTAAGCAAAGATTTTCTGCTGCTTTCCCGAAGTGTCGAGTCTTGGAAACTTCCATAAAAGTGCGCAGAAGATCTGTATTCATATCGATTAAAAATATTTATCGTAATTAGAAAAAAAGTTCATTTTACAGCATAAATCGATTGAAAGCATAATCGCGCGAAATAAGATGGTTAGATTATATTAGGCAAAAATATGGCTAATAAACAAGCATTCCACACAACGGGTAAATTTTGGGCTATAGAGCATTTTCCAAAAGGAATAGCAAGAAGCGGCCACTTTACTAAAGAACAAGCACAATTACTCGAAGATTATGGTAAGTCATACAAGGCTCTCTATGGCGGAGAGCTAAAGCCTAGGTGTGATGAAGAGAAAGAGTTTGTATCCGTTTTTATGGGGAAAAAAGAGGCCTCTAGCATTCATGAAAGAGCGTGGAAACGCTTCTTAGAAGTAAGCAATCAAAGGCAGCGCTTACACATTTCTATGGGCGCCCAGCCTTCTTCATCAGTAGATTTTTCATCTTATGATGATGACAGCAACTTAAGCGATTAGGCCTTCTCAATAAGGGGATCTAATTTACTAATCGATAATTTTTATTTATCAGGAAATTATGAACATGAATATGAATAAGTTCATCGCTGTTCTGGCCTTGGTCATACCTATGTTGATTCCGAACTTTTCTCTCGCAGAAGAACCTCAAACTAAAGAAGAGCAATGCGCTCAATACGGCTCCTATCAAGATAGTGATGGTATTTGGCAAACATGCGACCCTGAGGAAACTGAATCCACTGATTAGTGATTCCGTTCCCTCACCAGTAACGCTATACGTCTTTTATATTCAACCTATTCGCACACCGGAGTCACCTATGTCACCAAGCGATAACAAAGTAGTCATTGGTAGCGAGGAGTGGTGCGCATTTCCCGAGCTAGGAATCCCGGCCATAAAAGCGCGTGTGGATTCGGGGGCAAAAACATCGTCTATTCATGCTTTCAACATTCAGCAATTTCGTAGAGATGGGGCTGCATGGGTGAGTTTTGAAGTGCACCCGCTTCAGAATAATCGCCGTACAGTTATCAGGTGTGAGCGCCCGATCATAGACAAGCGAGTTGTTAAAAGCTCTAGTGGCGTCTCAGAAACCCGTTTTGTTGTGCAAGCGCCACTAAAAATTGGTGAAATGATTTGGGAAGTAGAGTTAACGCTTGCTAATAGAGACTCCATGGGTTTCAGAATGCTTCTTGGGAGAGAAGCTATGGTAGGCCGGATGCTTGTTGACCCTGAACAAGAAGACTTGATGGGTGCAATTTCACAAGAAACAATCGATGGATATTATGGAAAAAAGGAACCTGAAAAGAGTGGTCTTAAGATCGCCCTGCTCGCAAGCAATGAAGAGCTGTATAGCAACCAGAGATTACTGGAGGCTGGCGAAGAGCGAGGCCATGAAATGGTTTTCCTCAATGTTAAGCAATGCTATATGAAACTGGATGCACTGGAACCTGAAGCGCATTATCGCGGAGGAACGATACTTAATGATTTGGATGCTGTCATTACAAGAATAAGACCTAGCGTGACATTTTACGGAACCGCATTAGCTCGCCAATTTGAAAGCATGGGGATCTATACAACGAACTCCTCAGCTGCAATTTCACAGTCCAGAGACAAACTGTTCTCTTTGCAACTCATGCTCAAGAGTGGCATCAATATTCCAACGACTGGTTTTGCTAACTCACCAATAGACACAAATGACCTCATTGAAATGGTGGGCGGCGCACCCTTGATCGTGAAACTTCTTGAAGGCACACAGGGGCGAGGTGTCGTTCTGGCCGAAACAAAAAAAGCAGCAGAAAGTGTTATCAACGCCTTCAAGTCTTTGAGGGCTAACTTGCTTGTGCAAAAATTTATTAAAGAGGCAAATGGCAAAGATTTACGATGTTTTGTTATTGATGGAAAAGTTGTTGCTTCAATAGAGCGCTCAGCAGCCCCTGGTGAGTTCAGAGCGAATATCCATCAAGGCGGGTCGGCGTCAATCGTAAAAATAACCAAAGAAGAAAGAGCATTAGCAGTGAAGGCTGCTAAAGTATTAGGTCTTCAGGTTGCTGGCGTTGATATTATACGGTCTGATTCCGGTCCGTTATTGCTTGAGGTGAATTCTTCCCCAGGTCTTGAAGGCATTGAGACAGCGACACGTAAAGATATCGCTGGCATGGTTATATCTTCGATAGAGAAGAAGCTTAAGTGGAAGAGACAGCTACCAACTATTGAAAGCGAGTAAGTCGACTTCTTCGCATCAAACGATAACAACGATTCAGGAGCTAGTATTGGATCAGCAACAAGATAAACCGAGTAAAATTAAGCAGAACATCGACCGGTACGGTATAGATCACTGGGGTAATGACTACTTCGGAGTTTCTGATGAAGGCTGTGTCACGGCGAAAACCTTGAATGTCTCTATTCCTTTGATGAACATTGTAGAAGGAATGATCGATCGGGACCTTCAGATGCCGGTTTTGTTGCGAGTCGAAAATATTCTAGATGCTCAAATTAAGCGCCTAAATGATGCCTTTGCTGAGGCGATAGAAAAGTTAAACTATCAATCACCTTATCGGGGTGTTTATCCGATCAAGGTAAATCAACAAGCGCAGGTTGTTGAAGAGATTGCCAGTTTTGGTNCTCGTTTCAAGCATGGCCTTGAAGTCGGCAGTAAACCTGAAATGATTGCTGCGCTATCGACACTTGAAGAGCCGGGCAGTTTGATTATCTGTAACGGCTATAAAGATGAAGAGTTTATTGAGCTTGGTTTACAAGCAACCAAACTGGGCTTCCTATGCTTTTTTGTGATTGAAACCTTAACCGAGCTGCCCATTATTATAAGATTGAGCCGCCAAATGAACATTCAACCCCACATTGGTGTGCGGGTGAAAATGACCTCTCAAGTCAGTGGGCATTGGAATTCAACGAGCGGTGATCGCAGTGTGTTTGGTCTAACTAGCACACAACTTATCGATGTGGTTGATAAGCTAAAGCAAGAGAACATGCTGCACTGCCTCGAATTATTGCACTGCCACTTAGGTTCACAAATCCCCAGCATTCATGATATTCGAAGTGGTGTCGTAGAAGCCTGCCGCTATTTTACTGACCTAATGAGTGAGGGTGCAGAATTAACCCATATAGATTTGGGTGGTGGCTTAGCGGTTGATTATACCGGCGCACAAAGCAATGACGATAAAAGTCGTAACTACACGCTTGAAGAATATTGTGAAGATATTGTCGATACTCTCAAGCAAACCTTGGACGACCATAATATTCCTCACCCAACGATTGTCACGGAATCTGGGCGAGCAACTGTCGCTTACTCTTCAATTCTGCTGTTCAATATTCTAGATACCAATATTTTTGAACCAATCAGTCTGCCCGAACCATCGCCTGAGGAGCATCAACTACTCACAAAGATTCGTGAGATAAAAGACTACCTATCGCCACGGCGAGTACAGGAGTGTTATAACGATGCGCATTTTTATCGTGATGAAGTGCGTGCTTTATTCAAGCGTGGGCAGCTCTCATTAAGAGAGCGATCAATCGCAGAAAACTTATTTCTCGATGTTCTTCATTGTATCGCAGACCTGTTAGATACAATGGATAAAACGCCACCAGACCTGGAAGACCTTAAGCTATCGTTGGCAGATATCTACTATGGAAACTTTAGCCTATTTCAATCGCTGCCAGACATATGGGCGATTGATCAACTGTTTCCGATTATGCCAATTCACAGGCTGCATGAGACGCCAACACGTCAGGCAGTGCTGGCGGATATAACCTGTGACTGCGATGGAAAAATTGATAAATTTATCAACGAATTCGGCACAGCAAAAACACTCCCATTACACCCGATTAAAGAAGGTGAAGAGTATTACTTGGGGGTGTTTCTGGTCGGCGCTTATCAGGAAACCTTAGGTGATCTGCATAACTTGTTTGGCGATACTAATGTCGTCAGCGTGCGTCTGAACGCTGATGGCAGCTTTGATTTCGTTAAAGAAATTCATGGAGACACCATATCTGACGTACTCAGCTATGTAGAGTATCAACCTAAAAATATGATGCTCAACTACCGAAATACGGCTGAGAGAGCGGTAAAAGAAGGACGAATTACAGCACGAGAGCGTCAGCAGATGATCAAAACCTTTAACTCGAGTATGCAAGGTTACACCTACTACGAGAGAGAACATTGAGCCGTAATAGCGCTTAGCTAAGGCTATATTATTGAATAAGATTATTGTAACAACTGAAAGAACAGGACTATGACTATGGCAAAAGTATTGATTATCGGCGCTGGTGGCGTCGGTCAAGTCGTTGCGCAAAAATGCGCTCAATTACCCGATATTTTTACCGAGATTACGCTTGCTAGCCGGACAGAATCTAAGTGCAAAGCAATCGCCAAGCAGATACAAGAAAACTATCAGCGGACAATCGAAACGGCTCAGGTTGACGCCGATAAGGTTCCTGAATTAGTCGCGCTCTTAGAGAAAGTTAAACCGTTTATGGTCATTAATGTTGCCTTGCCTTATCAGGATCTGACGATCATGGATGCCTGCTTGGAAGCGGGTGTTCACTACCTTGATACGGCGAATTACGAACCATTAGATACGGCAAAATTCGAGTATAAATGGCAGTGGGAATATCAAGAACGTTTTGAGAAAGCAGGCTTGATGGCATTGCTGGGCTCAGGGTTTGACCCAGGTGCAACCAACATGTTTACTGCCTATATTGCCAAACACTATTTCGATGAGATCCACTATCTTGACATTATCGATGTAAACGGTGGTGATCACGGCTACCCCTTCGCGACAAACTTCAACCCTGAAATCAACATTAGAGAAGTCACCGCAGAGTGCCGCCATTGGGAAGATGGTGAGTTTGTAGCGACGCCTGCCATGTCGACACAGCAGAGCTTCACCTGCCCAGATGGCGTAGGCACCTACAATATTTTCCGAATGTATCATGAAGAGCTTGAGTCCTTAACCAAGCACTACCCTTCAATTAAGCGTGCGCAATTTTGGATGAGTTTTGGCGATAGCTATCTCAAACACCTAGAGGTCTTAGGGAATGTTGGGATGACAGGAATTGAGCCGATTGAATTCCAAGGCCAGGAAATTGTACCTATCCAGTTTCTGAAAGCCTTGCTACCAGACCCGTCTACTCTAGGCCCTCGCACTAAGGGTAAAACCTGCATCGGTTGTGTGGTCCGTGGCCTTAAAGATGGCAAAGAGAAAACAGTTTATTTGTACAACGTCAAAGATCATCAAGACTGCTACCAAGAGGTTCAATCTCAAGCGATCTCGTATACCACAGGAGTTCCAGCGATGATTGGTGCGAAAATGATGATCGAAGGCCATTGGATGAAGCCCGGTGTCTGGAATATGGAGCAGCTTGATCCAGACGCCTTTATGAGTGATATGAATGCCTATGGCTTATCGTGGAAAGTCATTGAAAACCCAGGGTTTGATTTGATCTAATGCTTAGTTCTATTTGCTTAGACGTTGGTAGGAAATAGGCATGGTTAAAGCAAAAACCTTTGAAGCGTTCGACCCAGCACGGGTGCCTTCTCCTTGCTTTGTCGTGGATGAAGTCGCAATAGAAAAGAACCTTAAAATACTGAACGAGGTACAGGAAAAGTCGGGCGCCAAAATATTATTGGCGCTTAAGGCTTTCTCTATGTTTAGCCTCGCGCCGCTTATCAACAAATACCTGGTAGGCACTTGTGCCAGTGGTTTGCACGAGGCACGTTTAGGCTATGAAGAGTTCGGTGGCAAAGACTTGGGTCAAGAGGTTCATACCTTTTCAGCCGCCTACACTGAGCATGACTTAGAAGAGATTATGGCAATCTCGAAACACGTCGTGTTCAACTCGTTCGGTCAGTGGGAGCGATTTAAAGAGAATGCCAAACGAGCCAAACAGGCTCGGCCTGACTTAGAGTTCGGTTTAAGGATCAACCCTTTGCACTCCGAGGGCACAACACCGATCTACGACCCTTGTGCGCCAGGCTCACGTCTGGGGATTCCAAGATCGGCGTTTAAAGATTGTAGCCTGGATGGTATAAGCGGTTTACACTTTCATACCTTATGCGAACAAGGTTTTGACGCGCTTGATAGAACACTTGCCGAAATTGAAAAACAATTTGCTGACATTCTACCTCGGCTTGAATGGGTGAATTTTGGTGGCGGACATCATATTACCCATCCAGACTACGACGTTGGCGCTTTGATCGAACGCATCAAACTATTTCAAGATCGCTACCAACTGCAAGTTTATTTAGAGCCAGGTGAAGCCATTGCAATTCACACAGGAGTATTAGTATCAGAGGTACTAGACCTTACCTACAATACTGTTGATCTTGCGATTCTGGACACCTCTGCCACCTGTCATATGCCTGATACAATTGAAATGCCTTATCGAGCTGATATTTTTGGTGCCGGAGCAAGTGATGAATTTACTTATAACTATCGTTTAGGCGGGCAGACTTGTTTAGCGGGTGACGTCATGGGCGATTACAGTTTTCAAGAGCCCTTAAGCATTGGCCAAAGACTGATGTTTGACGACATGACACATTACACCATGGTCAAAACCAATACCTTTAATGGCATTGGTTTACCGGCTATCGCGATCTGGAATTCAGAAACTGATACGCTTCGAATAGTCAAAGAGTTCGGCTATGACGACTTCAAAAACCGTTTATCATAAGGGGCATAGAGCATGGATTTAGACACAAACGAATTTGACCAACTCGCAGCGCCTGGCTATCCCATTTTTTTAGGTTCAGAGTTTAAACACCCTAAACCTGAA